>NZ_MAQZ01000052.1:0-52726 GCF_001756285.1 Frankia sp. CgMI4 | reverse complement strand
CCAGTCGAGCGACATCGAGATCCAGGCGCGGGAGATCCTGCGGATGCGGTCTCTGCTGGAGCGGATGCTCGCCGTCCACACCGGCAAGAAGGAAGAGGACATCCGCAAGGACATCGAGCGTGACAAGATCTTCAGTGCCGACGAGGCCAAGGAGTACGGCCTGATCGACGAGGTCATCAAGACCCGGAAGTCCTCCCGGCTCGCCACCGCTCGCTGAGGTGCCGGGCCGGCGGTCCGAGCCCGCGGTCGGAGCCTCGCGAGGCGTGACGTCTCGTGAGGCCGGCCCGCGGTCGTCGGCCGTCGGCCGCTACCACACCCGACGCGCCGATGCGGTGAAACCCGGTCAGCGGTTCTCGTCCGTGACGCGATGGCCTAATGGGACTGCGTGGACGGGCGAGGGCGGCCAAGGTGACCGTAGGCTGACCGGTATGAGCCGAGCGATTGGGCTCTCACCGGACGGCTCGGCGGGGTACCGTCCCCACGGGGATGGTTGCAGGCAGACACGCGACGACTGGGCGGTGTCAACCGCCCCTGACATGCAGGCGACACCATCGTCTGGACGAAGGGACTGAGTCCTCGGTGGCACGCATCGGTGATGGCGGTGACCTGCTCAAGTGCTCGTTCTGCGGTAAGTCGCAGAAGCAGGTGAAGAAGCTCATCGCCGGCCCTGGCGTCTATATCTGCGACGAGTGCATCGATCTCTGCAACGAGATCATCGAGGAGGAGCTGTCCGAATCCTCCGAGCTCAAATGGGACGAACTGCCCAAGCCGCGCGAGATCTACGAGTTCCTCGACAGTTACGTGGTGGGGCAGGAGACGGCGAAGAAGACCCTCTCCGTCGCGGTCTACAACCACTACAAGCGGGTCCAGGCGGGCGGATCCAGCGGTGACGGGAGCAAGGGCGAGGTCGAGCTCGCGAAGAGCAACATCCTGCTGCTCGGGCCGACGGGCTGCGGCAAGACGCTGCTCGCCCAGACTCTCGCGCGAATGCTCAACGTCCCGTTTGCCATCGCCGACGCCACCGCGCTGACCGAGGCGGGCTACGTCGGGGAAGACGTCGAGAACATTCTGCTCAAACTCATTCAGGCCGCCGACTATGACGTCAAAAAGGCCGAGACCGGGATTATCTACATCGACGAGGTCGACAAGATCGCCCGGAAGTCGGAGAACCCGAGCATCACGCGGGACGTGTCCGGTGAGGGCGTGCAACAGGCCCTGTTGAAGATCCTCGAAGGCACCACGGCCAGCGTGCCGCCACAGGGCGGGCGCAAGCACCCGCATCAGGAGTTCATCCAGATCGACACGACGAACGTGCTGTTCATCGTGGGCGGGGCGTTCGCCGGGCTCGACCGGATCATCGAGTCGAGGATCGGCAAGAAGTCGCTGGGGTTCCGCGCCGTACTGCACGGCAAGGACGACCCGGACGGATCCGATGTCTTCGGCGACATCATGCCCGAGGACCTGCTGAAGTACGGCATGATTCCGGAGTTCATCGGCCGGCTCCCGGTGATCACCAGCGTGTCCAACCTGGATCGTGAGGCGCTGATCCGCATCCTCACMGAGCCGAAGAACGCCCTCGTCCGCCAGTACAAGCGGCTGTTCGAGCTGGACAGCGTCGACCTCGACTTCACCTCGGACGCGCTCGAGGCCATCGCGGACCAGGCGATCCTGCGTGGGACCGGTGCTCGTGGGCTGCGGGCAATCATGGAAGAGGTCCTGCTCTCGGTGATGTACGACATCCCGAGCCGCAAGGATGTGGCCCGGGTCGTCGTCACCCGCGAGGTCGTGCTGGAGCACGTCAATCCGACGCTGGTCCCGCGCGACGTCGTGTCCAAGCGGGCTCCCCGCCAGGAGAAGTCGGCCTGACGGCGCCTACCCGGCGCCCACTCGGCGTGTCCCGTGCGACTCGGCGCGGCCCGCGCGTCGGGTCACTCAGTGCATTCCGTGCGTCGGGTCCAGCGCGGTCAGGGTCCGGCGGGCCTCAGCCAGATGGTAGAAGGACCCGGTCACCAGGATCGCCCCACCCGGCCCCGCCGCGTCCCGCAGGGCGTGGCGGACGGCGCAGCCGACGTCGGATGCGGCGTGGGCCGGCATCGCCCGCGCCCGCGCCGCGCAGACCAGGTGCTCGGCGCGGATGGCCCGCGGTGACGCCGGTTCGCAGGCGATCAGCGAGCTGATCGGTTGGTGGCGCAGTTCCGCGAGAGTCCCCTCGTAGTCGTGACCGCGCAGYGCCCCGTAGACGACGGTCCACTCTCGCCCGGGGAACTCCTCACGCAGGGACCGGGCGAGCGCCGCGCCCGCTGCCGGGTTGTGCGCCCCGTCAAGCACGCACAGCGGCTGTGCGCGCACGATTTCCAGGCGTCCCGGCGCCCGGACGCCCCCGAGACCGGTCCGGACCACGACGTCGGGGAGGGAATGACCGACGAAGGTCTCCACGGCGGCCAGGGCGCACGCCGCGTTGGCATCCTGATAGGAACCGTGCAGGGACAGTCGCACGTC
Source organism: Frankia sp. CgMI4 (assembly GCF_001756285.1). Classification (NCBI taxonomy): domain Bacteria; kingdom Bacillati; phylum Actinomycetota; class Actinomycetes; order Frankiales; family Frankiaceae; genus Frankia; species Frankia sp. CgMI4. The sequence continues at coordinate 50,227 of NZ_MAQZ01000052.1, read as the reverse complement.
GTCGTAGCGCGCCTGCGGGGTGCGGAAACCGCCCCGTCGACCCGCCGCGTCCGGGTGGCCGGCGACCGCGGCGAAGTCCCGACCCAGCCGCAGGACGTCCGTGGCCGGGGTCCGGGCGAAGATGTCGTCGAAGCGGGGGTCCACCTCGCCGAGCACCAGGTGACTGCCGGGCTTGACGATCCCGGCCTTCTCGCGGGCCACGCCCGCCATACTCCCGGCGTAGTCCAGATGATCAGCGCCGATGCTGGTGACGACCGCGACCCGCCCGTCGGCGATGTTCGTGGCGTCCCAGCGACCGAGCAGGCCCACTTCGACCACGGCGACGTCGACGGCCAGGTCGGCGAACCATCGGAAGGCGGTGGCCGTCAGCAGCTCGAAGAAGGTGGGCCGTCCACTCATCGGGGCGGCCGCGTCCAGGACGGTGCCCACGCAGCGTCCGAACTCCTCGTCGCCGATCGGTCGGYCGTCGACGACCAGACGCTCGTTCACCCGCTCCAGATGCGGACTGGTGTACAGCCCCACCCGCAGCCCCGCCGCGCCCAGCAGCGCCGAGATGATCCGCGCCGTCGAGGTCTTGCCGTTCGTGCCGGTCAGGTGGATCAGCGGAACCGCCCGGTGCGGATCCCCGAGCCGGCCCGCCAGCTCCCGCATCCGGTCAAGGCTCGGCACCGGCCGACCCGCCGGCATCGTCTGCTTTTCKAGATCCACCGTGTTGTTCAGGGCGGCCCACGCCGACTCGTACGTCCACTTCACAGGCTGGTTCCACTTCACCGGCTGGTTTCGCCCTCCTTCGACCTGGGGTCGACAGTAGTCCGCGGACAGGTGCGCCGGACGCGTCCTTTGCGGGGGAGCGCGGGTACCGGCGTGGGCACCTGCGTAGGCGGGAGTGAACCCGGTGGACCCGTCCCATCGGGCCGTACCATCGGGGATGTGACAGGCGCTGCCGGGACCGCCGGAACCACCCATGCTCCTGATCACGAGCGGGAGGGTCCACGCGCGTTCGCGGCCGAGTACTCCCAACGCCGCGACATCCGCGCCCGGCCGGGCTTCGACCGGCTGCGCCGTCTGCTGGATCTGCTCGGCCAGCCGCAGCGGGCCCTTCCGAGCATCGTGGTGACCGGTTCGGTGGGGAAGAGCTCCACGGTGTCCGCGATCACCGCACTGCTGCACTCGTTCGGCATCCGCGCGGGATCGTTGAGTTCGCCGGGCTGGCTCGGGGCCGAGCAGCGGGTGGGGTTGGYCGACGCCACGATCGATTCCGACGTCCTCGGCCGCGCCTACGCCGATATCGCGCCGTACCTGCCGCTGATCGAGGATGACGGCCGGCTGAGCGCCTTCGAGCTGCTTGCCGCCGTGGCCTTCGCCGCCTTCGCCGACGCCCCCGCCGACCTCGCCGTGATCGAGTCCGGCTGGGACGACGCCGGCGAGCTGAGCGCACTGCTCGACGCGCCGGTGTCGGTCGTCACCCCCGTGGCGGTGGGCGAGTGGGAGCCGGCGGCGGGCCTGGACCGGATCACCACGCGGACGGCGGGAGTCATCCGCGCCGACACCCTGGTCGTGCTGGCCCAGCAGGTCCTGCCCGCCGCGCAGGCGCTGCTGCGGCGCGCCGCCGAGACCGGGGCGATGGTCGCCCGGGAGGGGCTGGAGTTCGGTGTACTCGGCCGGCAGGTGGCCGTCGGGGGGCAGATGATCACGCTGAAGGGGCTGGGCGGCACCTACGAGGAGATCTTCCTGCCGCTGCACGGCGCGCATCAGGCCCATAACGCGGCGGTCGCGCTGGCCGCGGTCGAGGCGTTCCTCGGCGGCGGGCGCAACCAACTCGACGTCGATGCGGTCCGCGCCGGTTTTGCCGAGGTGGACTCCCGGGGCCGGCTGGAGGTCGTCCGCCGGTCCCCGACGATCATTCTTGACGTGGCCGGCTCGCCTGTGGCGGCGGGCGCGCTGGCCGCGGCGCTCGACGAGGCGTTCACCTTCGACGTCCTTGTCGGGGTCATCGCCATCGAGCGCGAGGTCGAGAGTGCCGCCGCTCGGGACGGTGGTGGCGAGCGGGACGGTGCCGCCGAGCGGGACGGTGCCGCCGAGCGGGAGGCAGCGGAGCTCCTGGCCGTCCTGGAGCCGGTCCTGAACACGGTGGTGGTCACCGCCGGTGCTGGGCCCGGATGGCTGCCGGTCGACGGTCTCGCCGCGGTCGCCGTGGGTGTCTTCGGCTCCGACCGGGTGGAGGTCGTACCCCGGTTGGACGACGCGCTCGACGCCGGGGTGCGCCTCGCCKAGGAGGACGCCGATCTGGGTGGCGCCGGCGTGGTGGTCACCGGTTCGGCCTCCGTCGTGGGTCGGGCCCGGGCGTTGCTGCGTCCGTGACGTCCTCCTGGGTTTTCCGACATGTTCCCGACGCGTTCCTGATGCGGTTGCGGGGCGTTCCCGGGACGCCGCGGTCCCGTCACGGTGCGGACGTGGGCACCCTGTAAGTTGGCGAGGGATCCTTGGGTCCCTCGTCGAGGACGACGAAGTCGATGATCGAGAAGGAGTACCGTGTCCGTCGAGCGCACCCTCATCCTGGTCAAGCCCGATGGCGTCAGCCGTGGCCTCGTCGGTGAGGTCGTCGGCCGGCTCGAGCGCAAGGGGCTCACTCTGGTGGCGCTCGAACTGCGCACGTTGGAGCGGTCCGTCGCCGAGACGCACTACGGAGAGCATGCCAGCAAGCCGTTCTTCGGTGAACTGGTCGACTTCATCACCTCCGGGCCGCTGGTGGCCCTCGTGGCCGAGGKGCCGCGTGCGGTGGAGGCGTCGCGTGGGCTGATCGGCGCAACCGATCCGGTCAAGGCCGCGCCCGGCTCGCTGCGTGGGGACTACGCGCTGGAGATCGGCCAGAACCTCGTGCACGGCTCGGACTCGCCGGAGTCTGCCAAGCGGGAGATCGACCTCTTCTTCCCGGGCCTGAGCTGACCGCGTAGCCGTTCACACCGACCGGGGCGTTCCCGAGACGCATCGAGACGCCTCCGGTCGGATTTCGGGTGGCCTGGCCTGGCCTGGCCGGGCCGGGACCGTGGGCGTGTCGCCCTCGTGACTCATGGGTGTGCGCAGGGCGGTTCCGGCCCAAGGGTGACACGAAACCGGCCCATCACCGACCGGGGCGGCGAGGGGCCCGGTGTCGGTCTACCCTTCAAGTACTTGCCCGGAGCGTGTCCGGTGGGTCGCGGTAACCGACAGGGTCGTGGTCGGTGGCCGTGGTCGAATTCCCGGTGGGCGCCCGGGTCGTCTTGTCCGATCTACGAACTCTGTACGTGTTCCACGCGCTTCTCCGGCTCCTCGGTAGGCCGTGCCTGTCGGTCGCGCCGGAGGCGGCCAGGACCGCATCCCCCGGGAAGGTCGGTACCCGACGATGTCCAGTTCGCTGTCGTTCCTCGGTCGTGACATGGCCGTCGACCTCGGTACCGCCAACACGCTGGTGTACGTGCGTGGCCGCGGGATCGTCCTCAACGAACCGAGCGTGGTCGCGATCAATACCACCACCTCGGGCATCCTCGCCGTCGGAACCGACGCCAAGCGGATGATCGGCCGGACGCCCGGCAACGTGGTGGCCGTGCGGCCGCTGAAGGACGGCGTCATCGCCGACTTCGAGACGACCGAGCGGATGCTGCGCTACTTCATCCAGAAGGTGCACCGGCGGCGCCATTTCGCCAAGCCCAGGCTGGTCGTATGCGTGCCCTCCGGCATCACGGGCGTGGAACAGCGGGCCGTGAAGGACGCCGGCTATCAGGCCGGCGCCCGCAAGGTCTACATCATTGAGGAGCCGATGGCCGCGGCGATCGGCGCTGGTCTGCCGGTGCACGAGCCGACCGGCAACATGGTCGTGGACATCGGCGGGGGTACCACCGAGGTCGCCGTGATCTCACTGGGCGGCATCGTCACCAGCMAGTCGATCCGTACCGCCGGGGACGAACTCGACGTCGCGATCATCTCCTACGTCAAGAAGGAGTACTCGCTGATGCTCGGCGAACGCACCGCCGAGGAGATCAAGATGGCGATCGGGTCGGCGCACAAGGTTCCCGACGAGCCCAGCGCCGAGATCCGTGGGCGTGACCTGATCACCGGACTGCCGAAGACGATCGTGGTGACCGCGGAGGAGATCCGCAAGGCGATCGAGGATCCGGTCAACGCGGTCATCGACGCGGTGAAGGTGACCCTCGACCGCTRCCCGCCGGAGCTCTCCGGCGACATCATGGACCGCGGCATCGTCCTCACCGGCGGCGGGGCGCTGCTGCGCGGTCTCGACGAGCGGCTGCGGCAGGAGACCGGCATGCCGATCCACATCGCGGAGAATCCACTGCATTCGGTTGCAATGGGGTCGGGCAAGTGTGTGGAGGAGTTCGAGGCCCTACAGCAGGTACTGATCTCCGAGCCGCGGCGCTAGGCGCTTGCGCAGGGCCTTTGCCGATCCCTTCCCATTGGACCGATCCCTTCCCATTGGATATAGCCGGAGCGGTGCCTGGTGCCGCGTGGCCGTCGCCACGCGGCACCGGATCGCGTAAGAGTGTGTTCGGAGGGTGTTGTGGGCCGTGGCACGAGGCGATCTCGCCTGGTGATCGTCGCCCTGCTCATCATCGCCTTCACTCTGATCACCTTGGACTACCGGACCGGGAGATCGGCCACCGGAGCACGTGGGGTTCTGCACTCGATCTTCGGGGGGGTCGAGAACGGCGTCACGACGGTCACCCGCCCGATTGGCCGGACCGCCTCCTCCCTGACGCATCCGAACCGCTATCACGACCGGGCGGATCGACTCGCGGAGGAGAACRCCCGCCTGCGCCGCCAGATCGCCGACGACACCGAGATCGGCCGGATGTCGACCGAACTCGCCGACCTCCGGTTGTTGGCGGACAAGGGCCAGTACACCATCGTGCCGGCGAAGGTGATTGCGGTCGGTGACGTGACGGGGACGGACTGGACCGTCACCATCAACGCCGGCAGGGCCGACGGCATCGTGGTCGACAAGACCGTGCTCAATGCCGACGGGCTGGTCGGCACGGTGTCCGGCGTGACCGAGCACACCGCAATCGTCCGGCTGGCCTGCGACCCGGGTAGTCACATCGGAGCACGGCTCGAACGCACCCAGCTGCTCGGTGCCGTGGCCGGTGGGCAGGGACCGGGCACGTTGACCTTCACGCTGTACGACGCCTCATATCGGGTGCAGAAAGGTGATCGGCTGGTCACCTTCGGCAGTCTCGACTACGTCGCCGGCGTCCCGATCGGTATGGTCACCAAGGTCACTGACGTCGATGGTCTGTCGCGGACCGCCGAGGTCAAACCGTACGCGTCGGTCGGCACCCTGGACCTGGTCGGGGTGGTGGTCGGCAAGCCACCGGCCGACCCCGGCGACCGGGTGCTGACGCCCAGGCCGGTGCCGACCGAGCCGGCCGCGTCCGTTCCGCCGACCGCGTCCGTTCCGCCGGCCCCGCTGTCACCCACCGCTGGGTCGCCGGTGGGGGGATCATTGGYCGGGGCGGCATCCGGCGTCGGGGGCGGAGCGGGTTGAGCGTGATGTGGGGCATCGCCGGCCCTGAGGAGACCCTGCGCGGGCGCGCCGTCGTGGCCGCGGTCGTGCTCCTGACCGTCGCCCTGATCCTCCAGGTCTCCGTGATCGCCCGGCTGGGTCTGCCCGGTGGCCGGCTTGACCTCATGCTCGTTCTGTTGGCAGCGATCGCGCTGATCGAGGGGCCATTGCTCGGCGCGGTCGCCGGCTTCGTGGCGGGATTGCTGGCCGATCTGTCCTCCAGTCATGTCCTCGGTCAGACTGCTCTCGTTTTGTGTCTGATCGGTTACGCTGTCGGACTGGCGATGGATGCGGCGGAGCGGTCGGTGGTGGTTCCCCTGGCGGCGATCGGTGGGGCGAGTGTGCTGGGCACTCTCGGATACGCCGCCACCACCTCGATCCTCGGTGAGGCGGCGTTGACGGGAGGTCAGGCTGTGCTGCGGGCGTTGGTAGCCGGCGTCTACGCCCTCCTGCTCACCCCGTTCCTGTTCCCGTTGCTGCTCGCGGGCTCCCGGCGGCTGGCCGGCGGTCGACGGCGGGAGCCGCGGTGAACGACCGGATGCGGGTCCGCGTCCTGCTGCTGCGCGTGCTGGTCGTCTCCCTGCTCATCACACTCGGCGCGCGGCTGTGGGTGCTCCAGATCCTGGACGGTGACCGTTACCGCCGGGTTGCCGAGACCAACCGGGTCCGCGAGGTGGTGACGCCCGCGACCCGGGGGATGATCCTTGACGACAAGGGGCAGGCCCTCGTCCGAAACCGTACGTCGCTGGTCATCTCGGTGAACCGGTCGACCACGGATCGGCAGGCCGACCAGGGCAGGGCCGTCCTCGCCCGCCTCGCCGCGGTGATCGGCACCCCCGCGGACGAGCTCGCCCGGCGAATCCGGTTCTGTAGCGCCCAGGTGAAGCCGCCCTGCTGGAACGGATCGCCCTACCAGCCGGTACCGGTCGCCAAGGACGTCAGTCCGCGGCAGGCCCTCGCCGTCATCGAACATCCCGACCGCTTCCCCGGTGTCTCCGCCGACCTGCAGGCCGTCCGCGAGTACCCGCATGGCGCGCTGGCCGCGCACGAGCTGGGCTATCTCGCGCCGGTCAGTCAGGACCAGCTCGACAAGCAGGGGGATGAGAAGGGCTACCACCTCAACAGCCTGATCGGCGTCGCCGGTCTGGAGAGCACCTATGACGACGAGCTGCGCGGCACCGACGGGGTGGAACGCCTGGAGGTGGACCGGTTCGGCCGGGTGGCCGGTACCGCGTCGACCATCGCGCCGCTCAGCGGTGACCACCTGGTGCTCAACCTCGACCTCGACGTGCAGCAGGCGGTCGAGCAGGCGCTGACGGAAACGATCAAGAAGCTCGGGGGCGGCCCGCGCACCGCCTCCGCGGTTGTGCTGGACGTGCGCACCGGCGGGGTGATCGCGATGGCGAGCCTGCCGTCCTACGACCCGTCGGTCTTTAGCGGTGGGGTCTCGGAGAGCGATTACCGGGCGCTGTCCGATCCCGCGAACGGCATCCCGCTGCTCTCGCGGGCCTACCAGGGGTCGGGGCCGGCCGGCTCCACCTTCAAGGCCATCTCCACCGCCGTCGCGATGCAGAACCTGGGCGCCAAGGGGAACGACCGCTACGACTGCGCGCCCAGCCTGCAGATCGGTGACCAGGTCTTCCACAATTTCGACGGCGAGTCGGCCGGTCCGATCACCCTGCACCAGGCGCTGGTCATTTCCTGTGACGTCATCTTCGACAAGTTCGCCTACGACGCCTGGCTCGCGGACGGCGGGCTGCGTAACGGCCGTGGGCCCTACTCCCCCCCGAAAGAATACTTCGTCAAGATGGCCCAGGCGATGGGCTTCGGCCGGACCACYGGGCTGGATCTGCCCGGCGAGACGCGGGGCTCCGTCGTCGACCGCGCCGGCGCCAAGGCGATCTGGGCGGAGCTCAAGGACTCCTACTGCCGGCGGGCCAAGAACGGCTACCCGGAGGAACCCGACCCGGCCAAGGCCGAGCGGTACCGCAAGTACGCCGCCGAGGCGTGCGTTGACGGCTACCTGTACAACGCCGGTGCCGCCACCCAGTTCGCGATCGGCCAAGGCCAGTACCTGTCGCTGAGCCCGCTGCAGCTCGCCGTCGCCTACGCGGCCATCGCCAACGGCGGCACCCTGTACAAGCCCACCCTCGCCAAGGCCACCGTGTCTCCGGACGGCAAGGTCGTCAGGACCTTCGCGCCGCGCCGGGCCGGGACGCTGCCGGTCTCACCGGAGAACCTCGCCTACATCCGGGACAGCCTGCGCGGGGTGACGACGGAGGGCGGGGGCACCGCCACCGGCGTCTTCGCGGACTGGCCGAGCGACGTCGTCCCGATCGCGGCGAAGACCGGAACCGCCGAGGTTGAGGGTAAAGGGGACACCTCCTGGTTTGCCTCCTTCGCGCCGGCGAACGACCCCCAGTTCGCCGTCGTGGTCACCATCCCGGACTCCGGGACCGGCGCGGAGTTCGCGGCTCCGGTGGCCAAACAGATCTACCAGGCAATCTACGGTGTCGGCCGGCCGGCGGCGATGCCGGGTGGGAAACCGCCGGCCGGGCTGCCGAAGCTCAACCGGGACGGGACGATCGCGGCGGCGTCACCGCAGCCCGCCCCCGCGACGCTGGCCTCGCCGGCCGGATCGGCGCCGGGCCCGGCCGCCCCCCTGCCCGGCACCAGCGGCGCGGGCGTGACGGCGACGGGCCGGGCGCCGCCCTGACGGCCACCTCGTGCCGTGAGGACGGCGCCTCGGGATGGGGGCGGGGTCTCGGGGGATGGGGTGGGAGCCCAGGACGTGAATGTCGTGTCGGCGTGACGGTGGTGGCGGGAGGCGCAGTGGTAGACGAAGCGGGACCCACCGCACTTCGATCGTCTCCGGTGCCCATCCGGGGGCGGATCGGGCACCTGCGGGAGAGGGCTTCCGGGCCCCACTCGCCGCTGCGCCGGCTCGACTGGCCGCTGCAGCTCTGCGTCATCGCGTTGTCCGTTCTCGGTGCTCTGCTGGTCTGGTCGGCGACCCGCCAGCGGCTSAGCGAGGCGGGCAGTGATCCCAACACCTTCCTCGATCGGCACCTGCTGAACCTGGCCATCGGGCTGGTGCTCGGCGCGGTTGCGACCGTCATCGACTACCGGGCGGTGCGGGCCTACGCGCCCTTCGTCTATCTCGGCTCGCTCGTCGGGCTCGTCGCGGTACTCCTGTTCGGTTCGACGATCAACGGCGCACACTCGTGGATTGTGCTGCCTGCCGGCTTCCAGCTGCAGCCGTCCGAGTTCGCCAAGATGGCGCTCGTGGTCGGCGCGGCGATGATCCTCGGTGAGAAACACGAGGACCGGCACACGGGAGTCCGGCGCGGCGCCCCTGGCCACGGTGACGTGCTGCTCGTGCTCGGGCTCGCCGTGGTCCCGATCGGCTTGATCATGTTGCAGCCGGACTTCGGTACCGTCATGGTTCTGGTCTTCACCACCCTCGGCATGCTGGCGGTCAGCGGCGCGCCGCGCCGATGGGTGCTGGGGCTGATCCTCTGCGGTGTGCTGTTCGGCGGCGCGATCCTCCAGTTCCATCTTCTGAAGCCGTACCAGGAGGCCCGGCTGACCTCGTTCGTCTCCGAGAACAAGGCATCGTCCGGCACGGGCTACAACGTCGACCAGGCGATGATCGCGATCGCCAACGGCGGAATCTCCGGACGGGGCCTGCTGCACGGCCAGCAGACCCAGGGCCAGTTCGTCCCGGAACAGCAGACGGACTTCGTGTTCAGTGTCGCGGGGGAGGAGTTGGGATATCTCGGGGGTGGCGGAATCATCGTGTTGCTCGGCGTGGTTCTGTGGCGGGCCCTGTCGATCGGCTTCGGCTCGCAGGACTCCTTCGGCGCGCTCGTCGCCACCGGGGTCGTCTCCTGGTTCACCTTCCAGGCGTTCGTCAACATCGGCATGTGCCTGGGCATCATGCCGGTCACCGGCCTGCCGTTGCCTTTTCTCTCCTACGGCGGTTCGTCGATGTTCGCAAACATGATTGCTGTCGGACTCCTGCAGAACGTGCGGCTGCGATCCCGATCGGACCCGTATGCCTCCTGAGCTCGCTCGGCGGCGCTTCCCGGGTCGGCGGCGCTTCYCGGGTCGGCCGCGCTTCCCGGGTCGGCCGAGCGTCGAGGTGGACCTGGCGCGTGCCGTAGGCTCGCATGCATGTCCGGACAGTCGCTGTTCGCTCGCCTGGAGCCGCTGCTCCCGCGGGTGCGAAGGCCCGTGCAGTACGTCGGAGGCGAAGGCAACTCCACGGTCAAACCCTGGGACTCCGCGGCCGTCCGCTGGTGCCTGATGTATCCGGACGCCTACGAGATCGGCCTGCCCAACCAGGGACTACAGATTCTGTACGAGATCCTCAACGAGCAGCCGGATGTGCTCGCCGAGCGCACCTACTCGGTGTGGCCGGACCTGGAAGCGTTGCTGCGCGAGCACGGGCTGCCGCAGTTCACGGTGGACGCCCACCGCGCGGTGGGCGATTTCGACCTGTTGGGCGTCAGCTTCGCCACCGAACTCGGGTATACCAACCTGCTGACGGCACTCGATCTTGCCGGGATCTCGTTGCACGCGGCCGAGCGCACCGACGCCGATCCGCTGGTCGTCGCGGGGGGGCATGCCGCCTTCAATCCCGAGCCGATCGCCACGTTCGTCGACGCCGTCGTGCTCGGCGACGGCGAGCAGGCCGTGCTGGGCATCACCGACGTGGTTCGCGCCTGGAAGGCGGCCGGGAGTCCCGGTGGCCGGGGCGAGCTGTTGCACCGGCTGGCCTGCCGGCGCCTGGTGTACGTGCCGGCGTTCTACGACGTCTCCTACCGGCCCGACGGCCGTATCCGGTCGGTCACCCGCAACCGGGACGACGTGCCGGCCCGGCCGAGCAAGCACACGCTGTCCGATCTCGACTCCTGGCCGTATCCGAAGGCTCCGCTGGTCCCGCTCGCCGAGACGGTGCACGAGCGGATGAGCGTGGAGATCTTCCGCGGCTGCACCCGGGGCTGCCGGTTCTGCCAGGCCGGGATGATCACCCGTCCGGTGCGTGAGCGCAACATCGCCACCATCGGTGCGATGGTCGACGCGGGGCTGCGCGCGACGGGCTTCTCCGAGGTCGGCCTGCTGTCGTTGTCGAGCGCGGACCACACCGAGATCGGCGAGATCGCCACCGGTCTCGCCGACCGGTACGAGGGCGCCAACGTCTCGTTGAGTCTGCCGTCCACTCGGGTGGACGCCTTCAACGTCACGCTCGCGAACGAATTCTCCCGTAACGGCCGGCGTAGCGGGCTGACCTTCGCCCCCGAGGGCGGCTCCGAGCGGCTGCGTCGGGTCATCAACAAGATGGTCAGTGCCGAGGACCTGGTCCGCACCGTTAGCACCGCTTACGCTCACGGCTGGCGGCAGGTGAAGCTCTATTTCATGTGCGGCCTGCCGACCGAGACCGACGAAGACGTGCTGGAGATCGCCGACCTCGCCAGGGAGGTCATCCGGGCCGGTCGGCGGGTCAGCGGGCAGCGCGACATCCGCTGCACCGTGTCGATCGGCGGGTTCGTGCCCAAGCCGCACACCCCGTTTCAGTGGGTGGGGCAGGCGCCGCACGAGGTGACCGACGCCCGGCTGAAGCTGCTCCGTGATGCCGTGCGCGCCGATCGTGAGGTGGGTCGGGCGATCGGTTTCCGTTACCACGACGGTCGGCCTGGCATCATCGAGGGCCTGCTGGCCCGCGGTGACCGCCGGGTGGCTGCRGTGATCGAACGGGTCTGGCGAGACGGCGGCCGCTTCGACGGCTGGAACGAGTACTTCTCGTTCGAACGCTGGGAGTCCGCGTGCGCGGCGGAGCTCGAACCGCTGGGGGTGTCGCTGGACTGGTTCACCACCCGCGAGCGTGACGAACGCGAGGTGCTGGCCTGGGATCACCTCGACGCGGGCCTCGACCGGGACTGGCTGTGGGCTGATTGGCAGGATGCGCTGAGCGGGAATGAGCTCGATGACTGTCGCTGGACACCCTGCTACGACTGCGGGGTCTGTCCAACGATGGGCACCGACACCCAGATCGGCCCGACCGGACGTCGGCTGCTCCCCGTGCTTGCGGTGTCGAACCTCCAGGGCCCCGGGTCCGGGCAGGCCGAGCGACCGCAGCCGGCCATTCAACCCGATCCCGCGACCACGCCGCGGCTCGCCCCGGCTCCGGTGGGCAGTGGCGCGGCGACCTGAGGGGCCGCCGCCTCCGCCGGTGGTCGAACGGGTGYGACTTCGTTTCGCGAAGCGGGGCCGGCTGAGATTCCTCTCACATCGGGACGTGGCGCGAACGTTCGAGCGCGCATTGCGCCGCGCCGGGGTCCCGATGGCCTATTCGGCGGGATTCAGTCCGCATCCGCGGATCTCGTGGCTGGGTGCCGCGCCGACCGGGGCAGCCAGTGAGGCCGAATACGTCGAGCTGGCCCTGGCAGCCTCGGTCGATCCGGAGGCGCTGCGGGTCGGCCTGGACGCYGTTCTTCCGCCGGGGCTGGACGTGCTCGCGTGCCACCGGGCGGAAGGCGGCAGCCTCGCCGAGCGGATCGACGCCTCGCGGTGGTCGGTACGGTTGCCGGGTGCCTCCGGTCCGGAGGTCTCCGCCGCCGTGCGGGAGCTGTTGCGCCGCGACGTGGTCGAAGTTGAGCGGGCGACGAAGGACGGCAGGCGACGGTTCGATGTGCGCGCGGCAGTGGTCTCCGCCGTTTGCCGCGCAGAGAACGACACGTGTGCGATACTGGAGATGGTCGTGCGGCACACGACGCCCGCTGTACGACCAGACGACGTGCTGACCGCCCTAGGCGTGGTAGCCGGCCTGCGCTCGTCGGCGCCGCCCGAGTCCACCCGGCTCGAACAGGGCCGACTGTGTGAGGACGGCACTGTKGCGGACCCGCTGGCGCAGGACCGCAACGGCGCTGGCCGGCTGGTGGGTTGAACCTCAGCGTGTTGCAGGGCGTCGCAGGATTCCCCGGCGGTACCCGCGCCGGACCGAGACAGTGGCTTCTGCGCGGTCGCGACTGCATGAGCAGCGCGCCCGGGAGCCCGAGAGGCTTCTTAACCCGTGCCCGACGACGATCTGACCATCCAGACTGAATCCGAGCCCACCCGACCGGCGGCGCGTAGGCGCAGGGCCGCGGGACGAGCGGCAGGCCCACCCGCCGACGACCATGCCACCGCCGGGCCGAACGTGACCGATGTGGCGCCAGCCGGGAATCCGGTTCCGGACGACCCGGCCGTCGCACAGGTCCCGGGCGGGCCCCTTCGAGACGAGACCTCCGGCGACGCACCCTCGGCGCCGGCCGAGGGCCGGCGCCGTCGCCGGGACGCCGGTTCGACCACCCGCGCCCGGATGACCCGCGGCTCCGCCAGGGCCAGGATGGAACCGGCGGATACCACCGAAGCCGACGCTCCCTCGACCACCCCGGTCGGCGAACCAGGTCCGGTCGATAAACCCGCCACCGTCGAATCCGTCACTGTCGTCCCGGCCCGGGACGACACGGCCCGGGACGACACGGTGGAGGCCACCGAACCGGTGCCGGCGCGGCGCACCCGGGCGGCACGCAGCCGCCGCGCGGTGCGTGAGGTGACCGAGGTGCCGGTTGCCCCTCCCGCCGAGGACGCCCCTCCCGCCGAGGACGCCCCTCCCGCCGAGGACGCCCCTCCCACCGAGGACGCGCCGCGGGACGTCGTATCGCCGGACGTCGCTGCGAAGCCGAAACGGACCAGGGCCCGTCGTGCCATCTCCGGACTGATGACGCCCGCTGCCGCGGTGCCGGACCCGGCCGGGTCCGGCACCGCGGCGGCCGGGCCGGTCGCCGCCGGGCCTGGCGATGCGACCATCCTCGGTCCGGCGATGCCGGATGTCGGTGCGACCGGGTCCGTCGGTGTACCCGCGGGTTCGACCGCCGCCGTGGCGTCGGCTCCCGACACGCCCGGGCCTACGGACACATCCGGGCCTACGGACACGCCTGGGCCCACGGAACCGGAGTCCGCGCAGCCCGGGACCGACGAGCCCGGCGTCGCCGAGCCGGCGGCCCGGGAGTCGACCGCTGAGTCGAGATCTGCCGAGCCGAGCTCTGCCGAGCCGAGCTCTGCCGAGCCCGAGGCCGGCAGCACCCGGAGCGCGGCGACAAGGGCCAGGCGGGCGACCGCTCCGACCTGGGCCGGGATCCATAACGAGCCGGTCGTCGAGACGATGATCCGTCCCGTGCTCCGGCGACCGGCCGCCATGGTGACCTTCCAGGCTCCCGAACCGGCGGTCGTGGAGGCTCGCTGGCGGCGTGCCGCCGAACTCGGATCCGCCGCCACCGCGGTGGATGCCGTGGCGGGCACGGCGTTCCCGTCCGCCGAGCGGCGGCATGCCGAGGCACCGGCTCACCCCCGGGACGAGGCGGACGTGGCCACCGATCCCGACACGACCGATCCCGACACGATGGGCGACCTCACGGGCGGCGAGGAGGACAGCGAATTCGACGACGACCCGGATGGGGGCGGCTCGGCCTCCACCCGCCGTCGGCGCCGTGGTCGCCGTGGTCGTGGTCGGGCCCGGGGCGACGAGGACGGCGTGGAGTCCGGCCCGGAGGACGGCGCCGCGGCCGCGGACGACACGGGTCGCGAGGGTGTGGCACAGGACACGGACGGTGTGGACGGCTCGTCCGTGGCCGGGCAGGGAACCGGGTCGGTGCCCGCCGTCGCGTCGGATGAGGGCGCCGAGACGACCCCCGGCGCGGCGGAGGAAAGTGCCGAGCGTGACGGTGAGGACGAGGACGACCGGCTGGGAGGGGCCCGCCGTCGGCGGCGGCGGCGCCGYCGCGCCGGCGGCGACGAGCCGGCGCTCGCCGACGACCCGCCGAACACGGTCGTCCACGTCCGGGAGACCCGCAAGGACGAGGACCTGGTCCGGGGGCTGAGCGGGTCCACCCGTCTGGAGGCCAAGCGTCAGCGGCGCCGGGAGGGCCGCGACAGTGGTCGGCGTCGGCCACCGATCGTCACCGAGGCGGAGTTCCTGGCCCGGCGGGAGTCGGTCGAACGCCGGATGGTCGTCCGCCACGCGGGGGAGCGCACCCAGATCGCCGTGCTGGAGGACGGGGTACTCGTCGAGCACTTCGTGACCCGGGCGAGCTCGTCGTCCTATGCGGGCAACGTCTACCTCGGCCGAGTACAGAACGTGCTGGCCAGCATGGAGGCGGCCTTCGTYGACATCGGTAAGGGACGCAATGCCGTCCTCTACGCCGGCGAGGTCAACTACGACGCATCCGGGCTGGACGGTCGGCCTCGCAAGATCGAGCAGGTGCTCAAGTCCGGTCAGTCGGTCCTGGTCCAGGTGTCCAAGGATCCGATCGGGCACAAGGGCGCGCGGCTCACCAGCCAGATCAGTCTGCCGGGGCGGTACCTGGTGTTCGTCCCGGACGGACAGAACGCCGGGATCAGCCGCAAGTTGCCGGACACCGAACGAGCTCGGCTCAAGAGCATCCTGAAGAAAATCACGCCCGAGGACGGTGGGGTCATCGTGCGCACCGCAGCCGAGGGTGCCAGCGAGGCCGAGCTGGAACGCGACATCGAGCGGCTCGCCGCCCAATGGGAGGACATCGAGCGCAAGGCGAAGAAGGCGTCGGCGCCCTCGCTGCTCTACGGCGAGCCGGACCTGGTCGTCCGGGTGATCCGGGACATCTTCAACGAGGACTTCACCGAGCTGGTCGTCCAGGGCTCGGGTGAGGCCATCACGATCGAGGAGTACATCGACACAGTGGCTCCCGACCTGCGGTCGCGGATCCGCCGCTACACCGGAACCGGTGACGTCTTCGCCGAGTACCGGGTAGACGAGCAGCTCGCCAAGGCCCTCGACCGCAAGGTCTGGCTGCCCTCGGGTGGATCGCTCGTCATCGACCGGACCGAGGCGATGACGGTCATCGACGTCAACACGGGCAAGTTCACCGGCAAGGGCGGCAACCTCGAGGAGACGGTCACCAAGAACAACCTGGAAGCCGCCGAGGAGATCGTCCGTCAGCTGCGGCTGCGGGATATCGGTGGCATCATTGTCATCGACTTCATCGACATGGTTCTGGAGAGCAACCGAGAACTGGTCCTGCGCCGGCTCACCGAGTGCCTTGGCCGGGACCGTACCCGGCACCAGGTCGCCGAGGTGACCAGCCTCGGGCTGGTCCAGATGACCCGCAAGCGGGTGGGGCRGGGCCTGCTGGAGGCGTACAGCGAGCCGTGCGTGCACTGCAACGGCCGCGGGGTGGTCATCCACCTCGACGGCGGCAGCGGTGCACACGCCGCAGCCGGCGTGCCGAGCGGGACCATTGTGTCCGGTGCCGGTCAGCCGACTCCGGTGGCGGTGCCCGCGCCGGCGGAGGGGTCCGGGTCCGGTCGTCGGGTCCGCTCCTCGTCCGCGAGTGCCGTGTCCGCGAGTGCCGTGTCCGCGAGTGCCGTGTCCACGAGTGCCGTGTCCACGAGTGCCGTCGACGGCCCCGCGATCATCGCCGCCGCGTCGGCCGAGCCTACGTCCGCATCCGAATCCGAGGCGTCCGGCGGACCTGGCGAACCCATCGGATCCGCCGCATCATCGACGCCCGACGCCGCGGAGAACGTCGCCGTGACGGCCGGCGAGGGTGCGATAGCCACCGCGGGCGTTACCGCCGCGGATACGGTGCCCGCGCCCGAGCCCGCGCATGCGGCCGACAGTGCGGCGGGGCCGGCGGGCGGGGCCGCAGCTGCCGCCGCCCCGGGACTCGGGGCAGYCGGTTCCCCAGCCGGGTCGAACGGGCATGTGCCCGCTGGCGGTGGCTCCGGCGCGGGCGGCCTCGAGGAGGCCCTGCCGCCGGTGTACGCCAACTCCGATGATCCCGACAGCCTCGCGACCGCGGACAACGCCTTGTCCACTGTGGGCAAACCGGCCCGGGGCCGACGACGGCGGGCCTCCCGGCCGGTGTCCAAGCCGGCCGAGTCGCTGGAGTCCGTGCCCTCGGCGGAACCCCCGAGCGCCTGACCCGCCAGAGATCCGGTGCCGCTGGTCCGTCAGCTTGTCTCTGGAGCGGAAGGACMCCGCGGCGTCCGGCGTGGGATGCTCGTCGTGGGCGCCCCCAGCTGATCGAGGCTTGGCGGAGAGCCGGACCGGCCGTTCAGGCGGCGGTCGGCCCGGCCCGACTCGGCCCGGCCCGACTCGGCCCGGCGGCCGGGCCCGGGCGCACGAGCCCGCGGCCGGCATTCTCCCGCAGTAGCAGGTCGAGGGTGGCCCGGGAACGGGACAAGGCTACCTCGATCGCCTGACGGGCCCGTCCTGGATCGCCCATCTGCAGGGCATAGGAGGCGATGGTCAGCGACTGCACCAGATCGTCCTGATCGGCGAGGTTCGGGATCATCCGACCGCGTAGGACCGGCTCATCGGCCGCGTAGGCGGGATCGGCCGCCTCTCCCGGGTCTCCCGCCTCTCCCGCCTCTCCCGCCTCGAGACCACCGGACGGCCGGCCCTTCATCCCGGAATCGGGCAATCCCCACGCGGATGGACCCCGCCGGCGCAGCGCGATCCATCCGGCCGTGGCCGCGGTGCCCAGCGTCCAACAGGCGCCTGCCCAGGGCGGTAGGCCGGCGAAGGCCGTGAGGGTGAGACCGACGACGACCAGCACGGTCAGCGCGCCCGTCGCGGCGGGGACCGTGCCGGGAACCGAGCCGTAACGACGGGCGGCGGTGGCCGCCGGGCGGCAGACGACAGCCAGAGCGACGGCGGTACCGGCTCCCGCGGCCCAGATCACCAGCTGCCAGTACATCCTCGTCACCCCCGACGCGATCTCATTCCCGGCGCCGAAGCCTCACGATCCATCGTGGAACTCCGCCATGTGGACGATCCATGCTTCTCTCTCCTCAGTGGCCTACACCATGGCCCGTCCGGGTCATCCCTGGATATGACCCGGACGAGCGGGGCGAGGACCCGCGATGAGATCCGCCCGGYGGGCCCGTCGGGTGCGGGACACGCGACCGCCGTGCGGGGGATGCGCGGGACGGAATGCGCGGTATGCGGCGGGCGCTCCTTCGCTCCGCTCCCGATGACCTGTAAGGTGGAGTCCGCATGCTCATCCGGATGGGGCGATGCTCGCTAGCGGGCAATGCTCGCTGGATGACCGCTGATCGTCCGCGTTCCGGTCGATCGCGGCCCATGCGCACCCAAAGCTCCGCGGGGAACGCCGTTTCGGGTTCCGTGYGGTCACAGCGGCATAACAACAGCAGGGAGATCTGGTGTACGCGGTCGTTGCCAGCGGCGGCAAGCAGCACAGGGTCGCCGTMGGCGATGTCGTCGACGTCGAGCTCCTTTCCGGAGAGCCGGGCGCGGCCGTGAACCTTCCGGCGCTCCTGCTCGTCGATGGCGAGTCGGTCACCCACGACGCCGACGCTCTCGCGTCCGTCGCGGTCACCGCCGAGGTCGTCGGCGTCGTCAAGGGTCCGAAGATCCGGATCCACAAGTTCAAGAACAAGACCGGCTACCACAAGCGCCAGGGTCACCGCCAGAAGCTGACGCGTCTCAAGGTGACTGGCATCGAGACCGGGAAGGCCTGAGCGGGATGGCGCACAAGAAGGGCGCGAGTTCCTCGCGCAACGGGCGGGATTCGAACGCGCAGCGGCTGGGCGTGAAGCGCTTCGGCGGCCAGTACGTGAAGGCCGGCGAGATCATCGTCCGTCAGCGCGGGACCCATTTCCACCCGGGTGATCTGGTCGGGCGCGGCAAGGACGACACGCTGTTCGCGCTCTCGCCCGGGCACGTGCGGTTCGGCCATCGGCGGGGCCGTCGGGTCGTGAACGTGGTGGCCGAGGCGGCGGTACCCGCTTAATCTGATCGTCAAGGCCACGCCGTCGGTTCGACGGCGTGGCCTTGGTTGCCGTCAGATGGCGATCATCGGCGATCACTGGTGAGCCAGCAGCCGCGCGTACCACCGCCCTTCCGGGCGTGGTTGCGCGGCTTTGGCGCCTCTCTCGCGGGGAGGGATGTAGAGAGGAGGCGGTGATGCCGACGTTCGTCGACCGGGTGGTGCTGCACGCGACGGCCGGGGACGGCGGTCACGGCTGTGCCTCCATCCACCGGGAGAAGTTCAAGCCGCTGGGCGGGCCGGACGGCGGTGACGGCGGCCGGGGTGGTGACGTCCGCCTCGTGGTGGACCCGAGCGTGACCACCCTGCTCGACTTCCACTTCCATCCGCATCAGCGCGCCTCTCGGGGACGCCCCGGCCAGGGGTCGAACCGGCACGGAGCGGACGGTGCGGACCTCGTCCTCCCGGTGCCGGACGGAACCGTCGTGCTGACAGAGGACGGCGAGCAGATCATCGACCTGGTCGGACCGGGCAGCGCGTTCGTACTGGCCCGCGGCGGCCGTGGGGGGCGGGGCAACGCGGCGCTCGCGTCGGCCCGCCRCAAGGCCCCCGGGTTCGCCGAACTCGGCGAGCCCGGCGAGCAGCTCGACGCCGTGCTGGAACTCAAGACCGTGGCCGACGTCGCGCTCGTCGGTTTTCCCAGCGCCGGCAAGTCCTCCCTGGTGTCGGTGCTCAGCGCGRCCAAGCCGAAGATCGCCGACTATCCCTTCACGACGCTGGTGCCCAATCTCGGCGTGGCGCAGGCGGGTGATCGTCCTCCTTACACGGTCGCGGACGTCCCCGGCCTGATTCCGGGCGCCAGCGAGGGACRCGGGCTGGGCTTGGAGTTCCTCCGGCACATCGAACGCTGCTCGGTGATCGTGCATGTGCTGGACTGCGCCACCCTGGAACCGGGTCGTGATCCGATGACCGACCTCGACGTCATCGAGGCCGAGCTCGCCGCCTACTCCGCCGATCTGTCCGACCGTCCCCGGCTGGTCGTCCTCAACAAGATCGACGTTCCGGACGCCGCGGAGCTCGCGGAGCTCGTCGCTCCCGAGCTGCGAGCCCGTGACCTCGCGGTCTTCGCGGTGAGTACCGCGACCCGACGTGGCGTGCACGCGCTGTCCCTGGCCTTGGCCGACCTCGTCGCCCAGCACCGGGCGGCCGCGCCGGCCCGGGCGGCGACCCGCATCGTGCTGCGTCCCCGCGCGGTGAACGAGCCCGACTTCACGGTGCGCCCCCTCGGCGAYGGTTTCCTGATCACCGGGTCGAAGCCCGAGCGCTGGGTGCGGCAGACCGACTTCACCAACGACGAGGCGATCGGCTTTCTCGCCGACCGGCTCGCCCGCCTCGGCGTGGAGAAGGAGCTCGCTCGCCTCGGCGCCACCGCGGGAGCGGAGGTGACCATCGGCGAGGTCACGTTCGACTGGGAGCCGACGCTGAGCGGCGGCGGGCTGGGGAACGGTGGGCTGGGTGTTGATGATCATCCGGGTGGCGACGGGCTCGCCGAGACCGGTCCGGGTGGCCGCGGGCCGGCCGGCACCGCGGCCTCCGGTGCGRCACCGTCACCCGGCCGAGGTGGGGACACGGGTTCCTCGGTGTCCCTCGGACCGCGCGGGACCGACGACCGGTTGCGGGCCTCGGTGCGGTTGACCCGGGCCGAACGGATGGCTCGCCGCGCCGCCGCCGTCGTCGACCCGGCGGTACGAGGAGAACCGGCGGGTCGAGGAGAAGAAGAAGGATGAAGGCGTGCGTCCGTTCGTGACCGACGCGCGCCGGGTCGTCGTCAAGGTCGGTTCGTCCTCGCTGACGACGGCCGCCGGCGGTCTGGACGTCGACCGGCTTGAGGCGCTGGTGGCCGCGGTGCTGCCCCGGGCC
Source organism: Frankia sp. CgMI4 (assembly GCF_001756285.1). Classification (NCBI taxonomy): domain Bacteria; kingdom Bacillati; phylum Actinomycetota; class Actinomycetes; order Frankiales; family Frankiaceae; genus Frankia; species Frankia sp. CgMI4. The sequence continues at coordinate 29,938 of NZ_MAQZ01000052.1, read as the reverse complement.
GGACAACAACTGGTGCTGGTGTCCTCCGGGGCCATCGCCGCGGGTCTCGCCCCGCTCGGCCTGGCCCGGCGGCCGCGTGACCTCGCCACCCAGCAGGCGGCGGCGAGCGTCGGCCAGAGCTCGCTCGTACACAGCTACGCGGCGGCGTTCGGACGGGCCGGTCACCAGGTCGGCCAGGTGCTGCTGACGGCGACCGATGTGATCCGCCGCACCCACTACCGTAACGCCCGGACCGCGCTCGACCGGCTGCTTGAGCTCGACGTCATCCCGATCATCAACGAGAACGACGCGGTGGCCACCCAGGAGATCCGGGTCGGCGACAACGACCGGCTCGCCGCGATTGTCGCCCATCTCGTGTYGGCGGATCTGCTGGTGCTTCTGTCCGACGTGGACGGCCTGTACGACGCCAACCCCAGGCTGGGCCCGGCGACCATGGTGCGCGAGGTGCGTTCGGATACCGACCTGGACGGGCTGACCGCCCGGGGCACGGGCACCGCCGGTGTCGGGGTCGGCGGGATGGCTACCAAGATCGAGGCGGCCCGGATGGCGGCTTCCGGCGGCGTCACGGCGATCATCACCTCGGCCGCGAACGCCGCACCGGTGCTGCGGGGGGAGGAGGTCGGCACCGTCTTCCACCCCACCGGGTCGCGTCGGGCCTCCCGCCTGCTCTGGCTGGCGCACGCGACCGCACCCGAGGGCCGGCTGCACTTGGACTCCGGGGCGGTGGCCGCGGTGGTACGGCGGCGGGCGTCGCTGCTGCCCGCCGGGATAACCGGCGTGGAGGGGGACTTCGCCGCCGGGGACCCGGTGGACCTGGTCGACCCCGACGGGCGGTCCGTGGCGCGGGGGCTCGTCGCCTTCGACGCGGCGGAGCTGCCCGTGATGCTCGGGCGTTCGACGGCCGACCTCRCCATGGAACTCGGACCGTCGTACGAACGTGAGATCGTCCACCGCGACGACCTCGTGCTGCTGCTGCCGGCCCGCTGACCCGGCCGGCTACTCACCCGACCCGGGCTGAGGTGACAGCCAGGCGCGCCGGCCCGGGACAAGACCGTCCAGATAGCTATCCATATAATTAGACATATCGGATTGGGGATGGCTTTGACGACGATATTCCAGTGGAAACCGGCGTCTATCGCGCCTCGTGGCCCGGAATTCGAGAGAGCCCGTCAACAGTTCTTTCCCGGCATTTCACCCCGGCTACCCGGAAAGCCGCCGATAAAACTGAAGGGGTCTYGGCGCAAAAAATAGCGACGGCGGCGAATAGCGCTTCCGGAGTCGGGTAACCTTCCCTCGGCGGGCAAGAGGTCGAATCTGTTGAGAGAGGTTATTTCGTCATGAGAATGCGTAGGACCGTGGGTCTCCTCGCCTCGGCCGGAGCCGCCGGCGCGCTGACGCTGGCATCGGCCCTTCCCGCGAGCGCGGATTTGAACAGTTCGAATGTCTTGATCGGCGGCGTCGCCAGGTGCCCGGCCAGCGCCGCGGCGGGCGTGGCGGTCCGCACGACGGCCGGCGAGTTCGACTCGTCCGGCGTCGGCGCCGGCGGCTTCTACAGCCTGAGCCTCCAGCAGGTTCCGGTGGCCGGCACGAGCGCCACCTTCAGCGTCCAGTGTTCCGACAGCTCTGACAACTACAGCCGTACCTTCCCCCTCCAGAGACCGTTCAGTGGAAAGTCGGTCACCATAAACTTGTTCTCGTAACCGGACATCTCCGTTGAAGACTCGATGAAATGATCTGATCCCTGGTCCGCTCGGCAATGCCGAAATGGCCGCCACCGGAATCCGGTGGCGGCCATTTCCGATCCCGGGTCCTGGCCTGGGGGCGGTTTTCCCGGCTAGGCCAGCCGAGTAGTGGTGTGCCCGGGTCAGTGGTGCGTCCGGGTCAGGACGTGGTCTCGACCCGGCTGCCGCCGACCCCTTTGACGACCCGGATTTGGTTCGGGATGCGCTGGCGCAGCTCGGTGACATGGCTGACGACGCCGACGAGCCGGCCGCCGGAACGCAGTTCGTCGAGAACGGTCATCACCTCGTCGAGGCTGTCCGGGTCGAGCGTGCCGAAACCCTCGTCGATGAACAGCGCGTCCATCCGCCGGCCTCCCGCCTCGGCCGTCACGACGTCGGCGAGCCCGAGGGCCAGTGACAGCGCCGCCTGGAAGGTCTCCCCGCCGGACAGGGTGGCGGTGTCGCGCCGCCGGCCGGTCCAGGCGTCGTCGACCAGCAGCCCGAGGCCGGCGCGCCGACGCTTGTCGCGGCTTTCCCCCGCGTCGTGCACCAGGGTGAACCGACCGCTGCTCATCGCCGCGAGCCGATGGCTGGCGGCGGCGGCCACCTCTTCCAACCGAGCCGCCAGCACGAAGCTGGACAGCGGCATGCGCTCGGTGTTGGCACCCCGCCCGGCGGCCAGATCGGCGAGGCCCCGCAGCTCGTCCGCCGCCTCCCGCAGCGGATCCAGGGTAGTGAGCTTCTCGGTGAACTCCGTGACCAGCGAGGCCAGCCGTTCGGCCCGTTCCCGGGCGCGTGCGGCCGTGGCGAGCGCGCTCTCGTGGACCTCGCGGGCGTCGGTCACGGCCGTCTCGTGGTCGGCCAGCGGGACCTCGGTGTCCGGATCGACGGCGAGATCCTCGCCCGCCAGCCTGGCCCCGACGGCGACGAGCTCGTCCCGATGGGCCCGGGCCTCGTCCGCGGCGCGGCGCATCCAGTCGGAGTCCCGCACGGCCTCGGCGGCGTCGTCCAGGTCGGAGAACCCCGCCTGCCGCGCCTGGTCGAGGGCGGCCGTCCCGGCGCGGATGTGTTCGGCCCGGGCCTGCTCGGCAGCCAGGGCCGCGGCCTGCGCGGCCTCGTGATCGGCGGCGAGGGCGGTGACGGCACGGCGGCGCGCGGCCAGGGCGTCGGGGTCGCATAGCTCCGCCGGAACGCCGGCGAGCCGTCGGGCGGCGCGGTCCCGGGCGTCCGCCGCGCGTTCCCGGGCCGCCTGCGCCGCGGTCCGTGCGGCGGAATGGCGGGCCGCGGTCTCCTTCTCGTTCTCGTGGACCTCGCGCAACGCGGCCTCCGCCGCGGCGAGCTTCTTCGCCGTCCGGGTCCGGGCGCGGACCGCGTGGGTCAGCACGGCGGCGAGTTCATCGAGCCGATCCGCGACCGGCGCCCCGGAGCCGCCCAGCAGCGTCGCGACCGGAAGCGCGCGGATYTCGGCGAAGGCCGCCTCGACGCGGTCGTCCGGGTTCGCGCTGTGGTCCGGGTTCGCGCTGTGGTCCGGGTTCGCGCTGTGGTCCGGGTCCGTTGGGCCGACCAGGTCGGCGTGCAGCGCCCGGACCCGGGACTCCCAGTGGGCCACCGCCCGGCTCGCCCTCGTCGCGGCGTCGGCGAGCCGGTCCGCCTCCTGCCCGGCCGCGGTCTCGGCGTCCTTGCTCACATGGTCGGCCCGGGTCTCGGCCGGGTCGGGATGCTCCAGGGCCCCGCAGACCGGACAGGGCGTGTCATGGACAAGCGCGGCGGCGAGTTCGGCGGTGATGGCGTCGAATCGCTGCTGCCGGAGGTCGGATGCGTGGGTCCGGGCCGCGGATGCGTCTCGTTCGGCCTCGTCGGCCACGGTCCGCACCTGCCGCCCCTCCCGGACGGCGGAGGCCAGCTCCTTGGCCCACCGGGCCCGTTCGACCAGGCCGGGCAGAGCGGCGCCGGCCCGCCGGGCGACCTCCACCCGGGCCTCGGCCGCGACGCGGGCGCGGGGCAGCGTGACGCTGATCGCCTCGGCGAGTTCGGCGGCGGACCGGGTGTAGGCGGCCGTATCCTGGTCGGCCCCGGCGGCCTCCTCGGCGTCCCGCTCGGCGGCGGCGAGGGTGTCGGCCAACGTTCCCAGTCGCCCGGTCTCGGTGTGGGCGAGGCGGGCCAGGCGGGCGAGTTCCTCGGCAGGTGCTTCGGCAGGTGCCTCGGCAGGCCTCCCGGTGCCCTCCTCGGGCAGCGGTCCCGAGGGGGCGGGTTCCCCGGGAAGGAGCCCGGATGGATGGCGTCCGAGCCGGTCCCGGGCGTCGCGTTCGGCGGCCTCGGCCCGGTGGACCTCGGCGGCGCGGCGGTGGACCTCGCCCAGGGCGGGTGCGACGACGGCGGCCCGGCGGGCCGCGTCCAGCTCGGTGGCGAGCAGCTCGATCCGGGGCGCCTGTGCCGCGAGCTCCTCCTGCCGGGCGGCCAGTACCCGGCGCTGCCCGACGCGTCGGGCGAGGTCGCGTGCCTGGTCCAAGGCCTCCTCGGCCGCGGTGCGCCGCGCTGCCGCCGCGCCGGCCGCCTCGTCGGCCGAGATGGCCGCCGCCGCGGCGGTCCTGGCGAGGTCCGAGGCCCAGCCGGCGTCAGCCGTCGGATCCTCCGGCTCGTCGACGGCCGCCACCTGCGAGACCCGGGCGGTCACCCGGTCGAGCTCGGCGCGGGCCAGCGCCAGCCGTTCGGCGGCGATCTTTGCCTGGTCCAGCAGCCACTGCTCGGCGTATTCGAAGCGGTTGACGTGGAACAGCCGCTTCAGGAGCTTCTCGCGCGCACCGTGGTCGGCTTGGAGGAAGTCGGCGAAGCGTCCCTGCGGGAGCATGATGACCTGGAAGAACTGCTTGTCGCTCATGCCGACGAGCAGGTCGATCTCATGGCCGACGTCCTCCATGCGGGTGGCGACCGTCTCCCAGCCGCCGGCGCCGTCGAACCGTTCCAGCCGCGCCGTCGGATGGGCGCGGGTCGTCCCGCCGCCGCGTTTCGGCTTGTCCCAGGCGGGGCCGCGGGTGATCCGGAAACGTCCCGCCGCCACAGTGAACTCCAGCGTCACCTCCGGCCGTAGGGATGCCGCGGCGTGGTGCGAGCGCAGGTCCGGCGGCCCGGAGACCTCCCCGCGCATCCCCGGCACCCGGCCGAACAGCGCGAACCCGACCGCGTCGAGCAGCGTCGTCTTGCCGCCCCCGGTCTCCCCGCAGAGCAGGAGCAGGCCGCCGCTGCCGAGGACGTCGAAATCGATCTCGACGGTGCCGGGGAAGGCGCCGAACGCCGCCAGGGTCAGGTGGTGGGGACGCATCAGGCGACTTCCTCCTCGGCCCGGCGGGCGGCGCCGAGGGCTTCGGCGAGCAGAGCACGTTCCCGAGCCGAGGGAGCGCTGCGTACATGGGCGACGAAGGCCTCGGCGATCTCCAGCTCCGAGCGTCCCCGGGTCCGCCGGCCGAAGCTGAGTATCTCGTCTGGTTCCGTCTCCGGTTCGTGCGCGAGTCGTAGGGCGAAGGGGAACCGGTGCTGCAACCGGGCCATGGCGTCCATGGGGCGGACGGGGTCGGTCAGCACGGCGGAGACGAAGTCGGCCTCGTGCGGGGCATGGGCGGGGTCGGTGAGGAGGTCGGCAAGACTGCCGCGCAGCAGKGTCATCCGCCGCCGGGCGGGAACGCCGATGCGGGTCACGTTCCCCAGCCCGGTCGGACCGATCTCGACGAGCAGCGACGCTTTCGCGTCGCCGGACTCCGAGAAGGAGTAGGCCAGTGGCGATCCGCTGTAGCGGACGGACGGGGCGATCGCCTGTGGCCGGTGCAGATGGCCGAGCGCGGTATAGGTGATCCCCTCGAACAACCGGGCCGGCACATTGCCCACCCCGCCGACGCTGATGTCGCGTTCGCTCTCGCTCGCCGCCCCGCCGGTGACCCAGGCGTGCGCCACCACGACGGACCGGGCATCCGGATACCGTGCGAGGTCGGCCCGCACCGCGTGCATCGCCCGGTGCATCGTCGCGGCGGGGATCCCGGCGGCCGGGACGTCCGAGCCAGATGGCGCCTGCGCCGGTTCGGGAAGCTGGGAGTTCGCCGCCGACGGCTCCAGGTAGGGGATCGCGTACACCCGGACCGCCCCGGCGGGATCCTCGACGACGACCGGATCCCCGACCGCGGCCGGATCCGTCCGGATGCGGACGCGGGGGTCGAGCAGGCCGGCCTTGTCGCCGAGCCGGCGGGCCGCGTCGTGGTTGCCACTGATCACCACGACCCGGGCGCCGGCATCGCGCAGTCGGGAGAGCGCCTCGTCGAAGAGCTCCAGCGCGCCCACCGGCGGGATCGCCCGATCGTGCACGTCGCCGGCGATGAGCACGACGTCAACGCCCTCGGAACGGACGACGTCGACGAGATGATCGACGAAGGCCGCCTGGGCCGGCATCAGGTCGTGACCGTACAGGCCACGCCCGAGATGCCAGTCGGACGTGTGCAGCGCACGCATGCGAGCACGGTAGGCAATCCCGTCGAGATGATCGTCATGGGGGTCCGAACTGCGCGCCTTTCTGGCTGTTCCGGTTATCACCGTTCCGGGTCCCTGCCTGTCGCGGACCTGGCGGATCGCGGATCTGGATAACGGGATAAGGAGATGAGCTGGATAACGGGATAAGGAGATGAGTAGGTCGCGGATGCAGGGATGAGCAGGTGACGGATGCGGGTGTAGGTGACGGATGCGGGTGAGGAGCGATGAACAGCACGACCGCCGAGCCACCGGTAGCCTCGTAGCGGCGGGCAGCGCCGCGGCGCCCGCCTAACGGAGGACCCGAGATGAGCACCTCTGCGGAGGATGTCCGAGGCAGCGCCGTCCGTGCCAAGGCGGCGGCGGCCCTGCTGGCGCCGCGCAGCCGCGCCGAGAAGGACCGCGCGCTGCTCGCCATGGCCGACGCGTTGATCGCCCGTTCCGCTGAGATTCTCGCCGCGAACGCCGAGGACCTCGCCGCCGCGCGGGCGGCGGGCACCGCCGGGGCGATGGTCGATCGGCTCACCCTCACCCCGGCCCGGCTCGCCGGCATGGCCGACGGCCTGCGTCAGGTCGCGGCGTTGGAGGACCCGGTCGGCGAGGTCGTGCGCGGCCGGGTGTTGCCGAACGGGATGGAGCTGCGCCAGATCCGGGTCCCCCTCGGTGTCGTCGGGATCATCTATGAGGCCCGGCCGAACGTCACGGTGGACGCCGCGGGCCTGTGTCTCAAGAGCGGCAACGCCGCGTTGCTGCGCGGGAGCGCCTCCGCGGTACGTTCCAACACCGCGCTGGTGGCGGTGCTGCGCGGCGCCGCCGTCGCGAGCGGCCTGCCGGCGGACGCGGTGCAGCTCGTCCCCGGGATGGACCACGATGCGGTCAAGCACCTGATGCGGCTGCGCGGGCTCGTCGACGTGCTCATCCCGCGGGGTGGCGCGGGTCTGATCCGGGCGGTCGTCGAGGAGTCGACGGTGCCCGTCATCGAGACCGGGGTCGGCAACTGCCACGTGTATGTGGACGCCGAGGCCGACCTCGACCAGGCGCTCGCGATCACCGTCAACGCGAAGACCCAGCGGGTCTCGGTGTGCAACTCGGCGGAGACCCTGCTCGTGCACGCCGGCGTGGCCGGGGAGTTCCTGCCCCGGGTGCTGGCCGCTCTGCACGATGCCGGGGTCACCGTGCACGGCGACGAGACGGTGTGCGCCGTCGATCCTCGGGTGCTGCCCGCCACCGACGACGACTGGGCGGCCGAGTACCTGTCGTTGGATATGGCCGTCGCCGTCGTCGACTCCCTCGACGACGCGGTCGCGCACATCCGGCGCTGGGGCAGCGGGCACACCGAGGCGATCGTCACGCGGTCCCTGCCGGCGTCGCGGCGGTTCATCACGACCTGCGACAGCGCGGCCGTCATGGTGAACGCCTCGACCCGTTTCACCGACGGGGAGCGGTTCGGGATGGGCGCCGAGATCGGCATCTCGACCCAGAAGCTGCACGCCCGCGGCCCGATGGGGCTGCCCGAGCTGACCTCGACGACGTGGGTCGGCGTCGGCGACGGGCATCTGGTCACCTGAGGCCCGGGTCACCTGAGGCCCGGGTCACCTGAGGCCCGGGTCACCGGGCCCGCCGGATCGGGCCGTCCGGGACGCAACGGAACCGGGAAGGGAATAGGTATGGGCTCGTTGGACGGGGTGACGGTGCACGGGGTGTCCGCGGTGCGGACCGTGCCGGGGCTCACCGCGGAGCAGGTCGACGCGGTGCTCTCCGACAACGCGCTGGCCTTCGTCGCCGGGTTGCACCGCACGTTCGCCGGCCGGCGTGCCGAACTGCTCGCCGCCCGGGCCGCCCGCCGCGCCGCGATCGCAGCCGGGGCCACCCTGGATTTCCTGCCGCAGACCGCCGACATCCGGGCCGGGAACTGGCGGGTCGCGTCGCCGGCGCCGGGGCTGGTCGACCGTCGGGCCGAGATCACCGGCCCGACCGACGCCAAGATGCTCATCAACGCGCTCAACAGCGGTGCCCGGGTCTTCATGGCGGACCTCGAGGACGCCAACGTGCCGACCTGGTCGAACATGGTCGTCGGACAGCACAACCTGAGTGAGGCCGTCGCCGGCACGCTCGCCTTCACCTCGCCCGACGGCCGTCGTTACGAGCTCGACGAGTCCACGGCGACGCTCGTGGTGCGCCCGCGCGGCTGGCACCTGCCGGAGCGGCACGTCACCGTCGACGGGGAGCCGATCGTCGCCGCGCTCTTCGACGCCGGAATGTACCTGGTCCGCAACGCGCACGCCCTGCGGGCTACGGGCGTGGCGCCGTACTTCTACCTGCCGAAGCTGGAGAGTCATCTCGAGGCCCGGCTGTGGAACGACGTGTTCACCGCGGCGCAGGCCGAGCTCGGCCTGCCCGTCGGCACCATCCGGGCGACCGTTCTCATCGAGACGCTGCCCGCCGCCTTCGAGATGGAGGAGATCCTCTACGAGCTGCGGGAGCATTCCGCCGGACTCAACGCTGGCCGCTGGGACTACATGTTCTCCACCATCAAGACGTTCGCGTCCCGGCCGACTGAGTTCCTGCTGCCCGACCGCAACGGCGTGACGATGACGGTGCCGTTTCTGCGCGCCTACACCGAGCTGCTGGTCTCCACCTGTCATCGCCGCGGCGCRCACGCGATCGGCGGGATGGCGGCGTTCATCCCGTCGCGGCGYGACCCCGAGATCAACGCCGCGGCCCTGGCGAAGGTGCGCGCCGACAAGGAGCGGGAGTCCGCGGACGGGTTCGACGGGAGCTGGGTGGCGCACCCTGACCTGGTGCCGGTGTGCACCGAGGTCTTCGATGCGGTGCTCGGCGACGAGCCGAACCAGCTCACCCGGTTGCGTGACGACGTCAAGGTCGGCGCCGGCGACCTGCTGGCGGTGCGCGACACTCCGGGTTCCGTCACCGCGGCCGGGGTCCGCGGGAACATCAGCGTCGGGGTGCGCTACCTGGAGAGCTGGCTGCGCGGGATCGGGGCGGTCGGCATCGACAACCTGATGGAGGACGCCGCCACCGCTGAGATCTCCCGTAGTCAGATTTTCCAGTGGATAGCCGCCGGGGTCGTGCTCGACGACGGCCGTCCGGTCACGGCCGATCTGGTCCGGACCGCTCTGGCGGAGGTGCTGGACCAGATCCGGCTCTCCATCGGCGCCGCCGCCTTCGACAACGGTCGCTGGAAGGACGCGGCGGCGGTGTTCGAGGAGACGGCGCTCGGCGAGACCTTCGTCGAGTTCCTTACTCTTCCCGCCTACGAGCGGATCGACTGAACCGGCGAACACCTGGGCGAACACCTCGGGAGAATCCTCGGGTGAACCGGCGGCGAACAGGTCGATGAGCAGCCCGTGGATATCCACCCGGCGGACGGTGGCGCGCAAGGCGTAGTCACTCGTCTGCGGCGCCAGCCTGGCAGTATGGACGTGGCGATGCCTGACACGGGGACGGACGGAAGGTGGCCATGTCGCTGCAGGAACACGCTTTCGCCGACGTCGCTGATGTGCGGGAACGGCTTCGCGTGACCGGATACCTCGCGGACGAGGCGATTGCCACCACGGTCTTCCTCGCGGATCGGCTGCGTAAACCGCTGCTTGTGGAGGGGCCCGCGGGTGTCGGTAAAACCGAGCTCGCGAAGGCGCTGGCGACCGCGGTTGGCGCCGAGCTCATTCGGCTGCAGTGCTACGAAGGGCTTGATGAAGCTCGCGCACTGTACGAATGGAACTACAAGAAGCAACTGCTGCGCATTCAGGCCGGATCGGGAGACGGCGGCKCCGAGGGTTGGCAGCAGGCCCACGACGACATCTTCAGCGAGGAGTTCCTGCTCTCCCGGCCGCTGCTGACGGCGATCCGCCGCCARCAGCCGACGGTGCTGCTCGTCGACGAGACCGACAAGGCCGACGTCGAGGTGGAAGGCCTGCTGCTGGAGGTGCTGTCCGACTTCCAGGTGACGATTCCGGAGCTCGGTACCATCAGCGCCACCCGCCGTCCCTTCGTCATCCTGACCTCCAACGCGACGCGGGAGCTGTCCGAGGCGCTCAAGCGGCGCTGCCTCTACCTCAACCTGGACTATCCCTCGGCCGAGCGGGAGAAGGAGATCGTGCTCTCCCGGGTGCCCGATCTCCCGGAGAGGCACGCCGAATCGTTGGTCCGGATCGTCCGCGCGTTGCGGGCGATGGAACTGAAGAAGGCGCCCTCCATCGCCGAGACCATCGACTGGGGTCAGACCGTGCTCGCGCTCGGATTCGACACGTTCGACGAGGCCGCCGTCGCCTCGACCCTCGGCGTCGTCCTCAAGCACGCCAGCGACCAGGCCCGAGCCATCAGTCACCTCAAGCTCGGCGCGAACTGAACAGCCCGAGCCGAACCCATCGAACTGATCGAATTCATCGAACCGATTGCCAGCTGAYGGCCGTCGCCACGGCCGCACGTCCACGAGGGGGCGCCGGCATGAATCTGCTGGACCGCACCGTCGATTTCACCGCGGCGTTGCGCCGGGCCGGTGTCCCGGTGAGCAGCGCTGAGACCGTGGATGCCGCCAGGGCCGTCGGCGCGCTGGGCTGGGCCGAGCGGGACGCCGTCCGGGCGGCATTCGCGGCGACCCTGTGCAAGCGGCCACTGTACCGGCCGGCTTTCGACACTCTGTTCGACCTGTACTTCCCGCCCCGGATCGGGGACGGGGTGTCGCTGGACGACCTGGACGACCTGGACGACCTGGACGGCGACCCGGCCGGGGCGGCGAACGGCGCGGCGGCGAACGCCGGCGTCGACCCCGGCGAGCTGTCGCCCGAGCAGCTGGAGGAGCTGCGTCAGGCGCTGCGCGACCAGTTGCTCGACGCGCTGCGCGACGGCAACGACGAGGCGCTGCGCGCGCTCGCCCGGCAGGCGGTGAGCGCGTTCGGGTCGGCGCGCGGCAGCTCCGCCCGCTCGTGGTTCATCTACCGGGTGCTGCGGATGATGTCGGCGGAGACCCTCATCGTCGATCTGCTCGCGGCGATGCTGGCAGATTCCGAACGTGGCGGACTCGCCGAACGGGCCGCCCGGCAGACCATCACCGACCGGATCCGCGAGTTCGAGGAGATGGTGTCCACCGAGGTGCGGCGGCGGATGGCCGAGGAACGCGGCCTCGATGCGGTCGAGCGCACYGCGGTGAAGCCGCTCAGCGACCAGGTCGAGTTCCTGCGAGCCTCCCAGCGGGACCTGGTGGAGCTGCGCAGGCAGGTCTACCCGCTCGCCCGGCGGCTGGCGACCCGGCTGACCGCGCGGCGCCGGTTCGGCCGCATCGGCCGGCTGGACTTCCGGCGCACGGTGCGGGCATCGCTGGCCACCGGCGGCGTACCGGTGGAGACCAGGCACCGCCCGCACAAGCCRCACAAACCCGAGCTGGTCGTGCTGTGCGACGTCTCCGGCTCGGTGGCCTCGTTCGCGCATTTCACCCTGATGCTGACCCATGCGCTGCGCGAGCAGTTCGCCAAGGTCCGGGCGTTCGCCTTTATCGACACGACCGACGAGGTCACCAGGTACCTGCGTGGCCTCGACCTCGGCGACATGATGGCCCGCATCTCCGGAGAGGCGGACCTCGTCTGGTTCGACGGGCACAGCGACTACGGGCATGCCATCGAGGTCTTCGCCGAGAAGTACCCCGAGGCGGTCGGTCCCAAGACGTCGTTGCTGATCCTCGGCGACGCCCGGAACAACTACCGACCGACCTCGGCGACCATCTTCAGGCGACTGTGCTCGCGGGCCCGGCACTCCTACTGGCTCAACCCGGAGCCGCGCAGCTACTGGGGCTCGGGCGACTCGGCGACAAACGTGTACGCCGAGCTCGTTGACGAGATGGTGGAGTGCCGCAACATCGAGCAGCTCCAGGCGTTCATCGGGCGGCTTCTTCCGTCCTGACGGGTCCGGCAGGATCAGCCGCGGGCGAGGGCGGCGTCAACGATCGACTGTGCCTCCGTGATGACCTCGTCGAGATGTCCGGGGCCCCGGAAGCTCTCCGCGTAGACCTTGTAGACGTCCTCGGTGCCGGAGGGCCGGGCGGCGAACCAGGCGTCGTCAGTGACGACCTTCACCCCGCCGATCGCCGCGCCGTTGCCCGGCGCGTGCGACAGCGCGGCGGTCACCGGCGAACCGGCGAGCGTCGTCGCGCTGAGGCTCTCCGGGGTGAGCGCGGCCAGGATCTTCTTCTGCGCTGGGGTGGCCGGCGCGTCGACCCGCCGGTAGGCCGGGGCACCGTGGACATTGGTGAGCTCCCGGTACAACTGCCCGGGGTCCCGGCCGGTGACCGCCGTCATCTCGGCGGCGAGCAGGCAGGCGATGATCCCGTCCTTGTCGGTCGTCCACACCGCGCCGTCGCGGCGCAGGAACGACGCGCCCGCGCTCTCCTCGCCGCCGAAGCCCAGGTTCCCGTCGGTCAGGCCGGCCACGAACCACTTGAAGCCCACCGGCACCTCGACCACGTCGCGGCCGAGGCCCACTCCGACCCTGTTGATCATGCTGGAGCTGACCAGCGTCTTGCCGATCGCCGTCCCGGTCGGCCAGCCCGGGCGGTGGCCGAACAGGTAGGCGATGGCCGCGGAGAGGTAGTGGTTCGGGTTTAACAGCCCGGCCGTGCCGGTGACGATGCCGTGCCGGTCGGCGTCGGCGTCGTTGGCGAGGGCGACGTCGAACGAGCCGGCCAGCCGCACCAGGGAGGCCATCGCGTACGGCGACGACGGATCCATCCGGATCCTGCCGTCCCAGTCGGTCGTCATGAAGGCGAAGGTCGGGTCGATCGTGGTGTTCACCACGTCGAGGTCCAGCTTGTACCGCTCGGCGACGGCCTGCCAGTACACGAGGCTCGCCCCACCGAGCGGGTCGACGCCGATGCGCACCCCGGCGCCGCGGATCGCGTCGAGATCGATGACGTCGCCGAGGTCCGCGACATAGGCGCCGACGTAGTCGTGGACCACGGCGGCGGCGCGCGCCTGCGGGTACGGCACCCGGGCCACGCCCGCGAGGCCACCGTCGAGCAGGGCGTTCGCGCGATCCTGGATGACCTTGGTGACGCCGGTGTCCGCCGGACCGCCGTGCGTCGGGTTGTACTTGAACCCGCCGTCGGCGGGCGGATTGTGYGACGGCGTGACGACGATGCCGTCGGCGAGGCCGCGCGCCGGGCCGGTCGCGCCGGTGGCGCCGGTGGTGTCCGTCCTGCCCGTCCTGTTGCTTGGCGTGCGCTCGCGGTTGTGGCGCAGGATCGCGTGCGAGATCACCGGGGTCGGGGTGGCCTCGCCGTCCGGGGCGATGCATACCGTGACGCCGTTCGCGGCGAGGACCTCCAGGGCGCTCGCGAGCGCGGGCGCCGACAGTGCGTGCGTGTCGATCCCGACGAACAGCGGTCCGTCGACGCCTGCCTCCTTCCGGTAGTCGCAGATCGCCTGGGTGGTGGCCAGGATGTGGTCGGCGTTGAAGGAGCCGCGCAGCGCCGAGCCACGATGACCGGACGTGCCGAACGACACCCGCTGGGTCGGATCGGCGGGATCGGGATGGATCTCGTGGTAGGCGGCGAGCAGGCCGTCAACGTCAACGAGATCCTCGGGGGCGGCGGGTTGCCCCGCACGCGGACTGGTCGGCATGGGCGGGGCCTCCTCGCGGGGGGGACGGGGCCGGCCTGCGGCCTGTGGTCAGCCTAGCCGGGTGGGCCGTTCCGGGACTGGCCCGCTTGCGGCGGGCACGGCGGTGGGCGTGAGACCGATGAGCGTGAGGCGCCGGTGGGTGTGAGGCGCCGGTGGGTGTGAGGCGTCGGTGGGTGTGAGGCTTTGTGGCACATCTCCCGCCGGGCTGCGCCAGACGGGCACGTGCGGTGATGCGGGGTTAGTGTCCGGTCGTGCGCCTCGGTGTCATGGGTGGGACCTTCGACCCCGTCCACAACGGGCACCTCGTCGCAGCCAGTGAGGTGGCCGCCCTGTTCGATCTGGACGAGGTGGTCTTCGTGCCGAGCGGGCAACCCTGGCAGAAGATCCATCGCAAAGTCTCCGCCGCCGAGGACCGCTATCTGATGACCTTCCTCGCGACGGCGGGGAACCCGCAGTTCACGGTCAGCCGGATCGAGATCGACCGGGGTGGCGCCACCTACACCATCGACACCCTGCGAGACCTGCGTGCGGCGCGACCGGACGACGAGCTGTTCTTCATCACGGGGGCGGACGCGCTCGCGCAGATCTTCACCTGGCGTGACCACCGCGAGCTGTTCGAACTGGCCCACTTCGTCGGCGTGAACCGGCCCGGTTACCACCTCGCGCTGGACGCCGGCCTCCCGACCGGCGCCGTCAGCCTGCTGGAGGTCCCGGCGCTGGCGATCTCCTCGTCCGACATCCGGGAACGGGTTGGCCGCCGGGCGCCGATCTGGTACCTCACCCCAGACGGGGTCGTGCGCTACATCGCCAAGCGGCGTCTCTACCAGGGTGCTTCCTGACCCGCCGAGCCGTCCGGACGGGCCACCGGGCCAGGCGATATCTCGATTTTTCGGCCCGTCATGGACGCGAGGAGTGCCCTGCCCGCGCGTCGATGTGTCACGCTGGATGCAGCCGTCCGGCCCCGGATGGTGYGCGAGGCAGCCGAAGACGGATGCCTCCCGCCCGTCACCACCCTGGAGAACCCGAGCGTGACCGCTTCCCCGCGAGCCGTCGAACTCGCCCTCGCCGCCGCGCRGGCAGCCGCCGACAAGCTCGGCCATGACCTGCTCATCCTCGACGTGAGCGATCGGCTGGCCATCACCGACTGCTTCGTGCTCGCATCCGCGGGCAACGAGCGGCAGGTCAAGGGTATCGTCGACGAGATCGAGGAGCACCTGCGCCGGCTGGGAGCCAAGCCCGTCCGGCGGGAGGGAGAGCGGGAGGGCCGCTGGGTCCTGCTCGACTTCGTCGACGTGGTGGTGCACGTGCAGCGGGACGAGGAGCGGGTCTACTATGCCCTCGAACGGCTCTGGAAGGACTGCCCGGTGATCCCGTTCGTCGACGCGGCGGTCGGGGTCGCGGTCGGGGCCGGTGTCTCCTCGGGGTCCACCGCGGCGAGCGGCGGCTCGGGCTCGGGGGTGGCCGGGCCCGGTACGGCGACCCCACGGTGAGGCTGCTGCTCTGGCGGCACGGCAGGACCACCTGGAACGACGTCGGCCGCTTCCAGGGGCACGCGGATCCGCCCCTCGACGCCACCGGGCGTGCCCAGGTCGCCGCGGTGGCCCCGGTCATCCAGGCGATGCGCCCGGAACTCGTCGTGTCGTCCGACCTGCAACGTTGCCGGGACACCGCGGCGGCGCTCGGCGTGCCCTTCCGCTCCGACGCGCGGCTGCGCGAGATCGATCTCGGCGCGTGGTCCGGGCTGACCGCTGCCGAGGCGGCCCAACGCTTCCCCGCGGAGGATCGGGCCTGGCGGCGCGGGGATGACGTGCCCCGTGGCGGTGGCGAAACCTACCGGCAGGTGGCGGAGCGGGCCGGCACGGTCTTCGACGAGGTCCGGGCCGAGGGGTTTCCGGCCGAATGGGACGGTCTCGTCGTGTTTGTCCTGCACGGCGGTACTGCCCGGTCACTGATCGGTCATGTGCTCGGCCTTCCACCGGAGTYCTGGTGGCACTTCGGACCGCTCGCCAACTGCCGGTGGTCCGTCCTGCGGCTCGTCGAGGGTGGGTTCCGCCTGGTCGAGCACAACGCGGGGCCGCTGGCTGGTAAGGTCGGGACCGCCGGATCGGGGCTAACCGAGACGCTCCTGCCGAGCCAGGGGGCGCCGACAGCAGCCGACACGGAGCCTGTACACTTGCCGAAGTAGTCCATCAGGACAGGTTTGGTGCCCGGGTGGGGTACAAGACCGGATTTGCTCGGGTCTGATATAAAATGAATAGCAGTTGGGGCTGTGGCGCAGTCTGGTAGCRCATCACACTGGCAGTGTGAGGGTCAGGGGTTCGAATCCCCTCAGCTCCACCCTAGAGTTGTTGTTAGAACCCTTGCCCCAATGCCACTGACGCTAAGTCGATCGAGCTGCGGGTTCAGCGGGTTGGCGAACCTGATCGTGGGTGGCGCATTGTGCTGGGTGCCGCGTTGGCCGGGTGATGTCGGCGGCGAGTGGCCGCAGCACACGGTGATGCTGGTCATCAGGGGGGAAAAACCGGGTCGGTGACGACCCGGTCGCGGATGATCATTACGGTGCGCGGGAACTTGATCCGGTCGGGGTCGATCCCGGCGGCGGTTGCGGCCCGACACCTCAGGGCGCTGATCGCGTGGTGGGTGAGCAGGTAGCCCCAGATTTCCTGGTAGACGGTGTCGGGGTGCTTGGAGCGCAGGACCTTCCCTGGGCCGCGTAGGTAGGTCTTGGGCTGCTTGTTGCCGGTTTCGATGTGCCAGTGGCCGCGAGCAGCGCGGCCCCGGCCTGGGCGAAGCTGAGGCTGGTGAGGGCATAGACGCTCTCCCGGGAAGCCGGCCGTCCTTTCTCCCGGCGCCAGCGGTGCGGACGGATCGCCTGGACCGCGTGTCGAGATTCGCGCGGACCGTGTGCAGAGCATCGGCCGTGACCAGCACGTTCGTCAGGTCCAGCGGCYGCAGTAACCGACGGAACACCGCGGTCTCGTTGGTCTTGGCCTCGACCTCGACCTGGGCGAGTAGCCGTCCGTCGCCGTGGCTGGCCACGCCGACAAGGTGCACCTTGGACCCGTCAGCGCGCTTCGCGTGCCGGCTCGTCTTCCCGTCGAGGGCGACCGCCGACTCCACCGGCTGGCAGCCGTGGCCCGGATCCACCGGGGCAGCGGACGGTTCGGTTCGCTGGTCGGTATCGTCCCCCTGCTCGGCGGGCGGGTCCGGGTCCAACGGCGGATCGAGCAGAGCCACGGCGAGYTCACCGTCGTCCACGGCCTGAAGGAAGCAGTGGATCGTCGCCGTGCTCGGCAGCCGCCATCCGGCGAACGGGTCCCAGGGCAGCCGCAGCCGCGCACGTTCGGCGCCGCTGGTCCGCGCCAGCCACGCCCGGACCGCCRACACCCGGTGGTGCCCCGCAGCCGTCAGCGAGCACAGCCACACCGCGGCCAGRCACAGCCACGAATACACCCGCCCCCGCGTCGACCGTGGATCGGTCACCCGATCCAACCGCTCCCAGATTCCCTCACGCGACACCTCGCCAGCACCCGGCACACCGGCGGCATCGCGCGACAATGCGCCCACAGGCACGCCGCACTCCAGACCACGAGGACTTCAGACATCCCAGTGATCTACAAGCGGCGTGCCTGCTTCTTCGCCTACGACACGTGGCCCAGCCGTGCCCACAGCCCAGCGCAAAACCCCTCTACCGTCACCGATCACCCGAAACGGAAGGAACGCCTATTCCCGTCAAACCGCGTTCGTGCAAGAGTCCTGAACCGGACCCACGCCACCACCCGCTCACAAGGCGAACGAGGATTCGCGGTCCTCAAGAACTGGCACATATTCGACCGTTTCCGTGGCTGCCCACGCCGCGTCGGCACCTTCGCCCAGGCCATCCTCGTCCTCGCTAGCGAGGGCCATTAGAACAACCAACTTTGAAAAGGCTCAATGACTCTGTCATGTCGGTTTCCACACGGTGGCGCCCGCAGCTGCGAGAACCCGAGCAGGCTCGGTGTCGATGCCGCGGGCGCCACCAGTGGCCAGCACTGCCTGGCCGTTCAGGCGAAATTGATCTTTGTCGCTTGTTCTTTGTTCTTTTTGGTGTTATGGCGTTATGGCCGTTGGCTCGGGGATGGAATCATCGGTGAACGTGCCACCATTTTCGACGTTGATGACGATTCCCATCGGCCTCTCCATTTACCTGCTCGGTGAACCGGATCGCAATCACCAATGTCGATTATGAATCTGATGGCAGGTGCAAGAAATTTTCATCAGTACGCGTCGGCCCGGCTATCTATGGCAATCGTATCGCGGCATGYTATCYGGAGATKACCGGCTTGYCGAGCGGCAGGCCCTTCCCGCCGGTCTCGGTGAACATGAGGTCGAGGTACAGGTAGACCGCGACCGCGATGAAGGCGAACACGACGTAGCCGCCGGCGTGGGTGAGGGCGGTGCTGGTGTTGATGGTGCCGAGTAGCAGCAGCACCAGCGCGACGTCAACGAGCCCGAGCAGCAGAGTGTAGCTGCTGGGCAGGCGCAGGGTGGCCACGGTGAACAGGACGATGGTGACCAGCCAGCTGATGAGCCACAGCTCGGTGCTCCTGGTGGCCTGATCGGCGGGGATGTTGTACCAGTTGTGGCCGAGACCGAGGACGAACGCGGCGTAGCTGCCGTAGAACCCGAAGAACACTGCGAACAGGCTGGCCGCGGCGTTCTGCCCGAGCGCCGCCGCCCAGATCGCGGAGATCAGGAGACCGACGGTGGTGGCGGTCATGATAACGGGTATGGCTGCGCCGGCCGCGGCGGGCGGAAGCCACCCGGTGTCGACCAGCCCGAGGCCGACGGCCCCGGCGATGAAGGTGGGGATACCGATCACGCCCGGGTTGCCGCGCAGCGGGCTGAGGGGCGGCGGAGTGGGTAACGCCTCGGCTTCGTTTGGTAACGGCTGTGAGTGGGTGGCGACGGTGGCGCTGTCAGTGCTGGTGGTCATCGGGATCATCCTCCTGAAGGGGCCGTTTCCGAGGCGGCCCGCCGTGTGTACTGCGGGTGCAGGGGGTGGAGGAGGGCCGGACGTGCCGTGGGGGACTACGCCGTCCCCGTCCTATGTCGGTGAGGCAGTGTCCGGCCTTCCCAGTTTTGCTGGGGTTGCTTGCCGTCGTGTCACGCAGCGGGCTACGCGAAACGAACGCGGGGTTTAATAATGCCTTCCTCCTTGGTTTCCTTCAACCTGAAGGCGCATTCGACTTCGTCAAACCCGAAATCTTGATCGTCATCGCCAGTGTGATGTCCATAAACGTTTGCTGGGTCGGGAGGCGCCGGGTGGGGCTGGCGCTGCCCGGGGGCGGGATGTGCACTGTCGGTACCGACGTGTGTGACCGGTGCCGGGAGGTGGGCGTATGGCACAGCGTGTGCGGGCGCGGCGGCTGACCGGGGAGGAAAGCCGCCAGGTGCAGGCGATCGTGCGGCGGGGGACGCACTCCTCGGTCCGGGCCCGTCGGGCGACGATCATCATGGCATCGGCCGGCGGGACGACGGTGCCGGCGATCGCCCGGCTGGTTGCCGCTGACGAGGGCACGGTCCGGGATGTGATCCACCGGTTCAACGAGATCGGTCTGGCCTGCCTGGACCCTCGGTGGGCCGGAGGCCGTCCCCGCCGGATCAGCTGTGAAGACGAGGCGTTCATCATCGCGGTGGCCCGGACCCGTCCCACGAAACTGGGGCGGCCGTTCACGCACTGGAGCCTGCGTAAACTCGCCGACTACCTGGGCGACAACCCCGACCGGGTCGTCACCGTCGGCCGGGAACGGCTGCGTCAGCTCTTGGGCCACCACCGGATCTCCTTCCAACGGACGAGAACCTGGAAGGAGTTCACCGATCCGGACAAGGAGGGAAACTCGACCGGATCGAGTACCTGACCGCCACCTGCCCGAACCGCTGCTTCGCCTTCGACCAGTTCGGCCCGGTGCGCACCGTCGTCATCGCCAGCTCCGACCACCCCAACCACACCGTGCTCGCCCGCGAACCGCAGGCCTACCCGCGCGGGCRCAACGCCGACGGCCCGCTACCCCGCCCGTCTTGGCCGCGYAACGCCGCGAACGCGCCCGCGTCCGCTCTGAACGCCAGCAACGCTGGGGAYGCCCCGCACCCAAGCCGCCTAACCCAACCCAGCGAACATTTATGGACACCGCGCTAACGGTCGGCGTGTGCTTGGTGCTCGTGGCGCCCCGGCCACAGTGGTCGGCGGGACATCTCTGAACGTATGGAGGAGATCCTTGCCAGCGAGGCGGCATCCATCAGAAACTCCCGAGKGGACTGACGCCTTCAGACGTCAGGGGAACTGGAGGACGCGCTGCGTACCCATTTCGCGCTCTGATGTCGTGACGCCGCCAAGGTGTGTCCGACAGGACGCGGCGGCACCCCGGACACCCCGGTCGACACCCCGACCACCGCGGCGAGCTCGTCGGCGGTCTCCGCACCATCGGCGATCACCTGGCTGCCGACGCCGTCGGCGAAGCGGACGAGGGCGTCGACTCGTTAGGCATGGTACCCTCTCGGACCCGTATGTCCGTCTACAGAGAGTAGAAACGATATTTCTCGGAGTTGTCTCGGTGATGTCGATGGCCGCTCCGCGGGCGGGTGGCGGGCCGCCGGGCTGATCCGGGTCGGCTGGAGCGCATCCGGTCCGGATCAGCCCGGATGCGTGCCGACGGTGTCGCGGAGCTCGGCACCGAGGCGGCCGTCCGAAACCCGGGCACAGTGGGCGCAGCAGAAGAACCGCCCGGATACCTCGACGCCGTGCCCGATAATGCGGCAGTCGCAATGTTCGCAGCGGGGGGCAAGTTTTGCCACAGCGCATTCAAAGCAGTCAAAGGTGTATTTCTCGCCACTTATAACCTGCACCTCGAACGACATCCAGTAGTCGTTACCGCAGGTGTCGCACCTGGCCATCGTCCCGCCCCCTCTCGCCGGTCCCGACGTTAGACCGGGTGGATGCTGATCGCATCTTCCGCCCTCGGTATGTTCATCATGTCGATCGATGGGAACGGCGGGCCGATCACCCGGTAGCTGCCCAGGTCGTCAGGACCGGTGGCGCCCGTCGCGGATGGTCGGGCGGTCTGCCGGCCGGCCGCGGCTGGCCTGCCTCATCGAAAACTGCGACCGGAGCGAGGCGACAGGAGCGGGATGGATCTTCAGCTGGCGGGCAAGGTGGTGCTGGTGACCGGCGGCTCGAACGGGCTGGGAGCCGCCCTGGTGCGGACGCTGGCCGCCGAGGGGGCGCGGGTGGCCTTCTGCGGGCGCGACGAGACGCGGCTGCGGGAGGTCGCCGGGCAGGCGCAGGCCGGCGGTGGCGAGGTTCTCGCCGTACCTGCCGATGTGACCAGCATCACTGACCTCGAACGTTTCGTCGCCACCGCCGTCGACCGCTGGAACGCCGTCGACGCCCTGGTGAACAACGCCGGCGCCAGCGCGGGCGGTACGTTCGAGAACCAGACCGACGAGGTCTGGAACGCCGATCTGGAGCTGAAGCTGCACGCGGCGATCCGGGCCYCCCGGCTGGTGTTGCCGTACCTGCGGCGCGCGGGCGGTGGCGGCATCGTGAACTCACTGTCCGTGGCGGCCAGAGCCCCCAGCGCCGGTTCCACCCCGACCTCCGTCACCCGGGCCGCGGGCCTCGCGCTCACCAAGGCCCTGTCCAAGGAGCTCGGCCCGGACCGGATCCGGGTCAACGCGGTGCTGATCGGCCTGGTGGAGAGCGGGCAGTGGGATCGGGCGGCGGCCCGAGAGAACATCACGGTCGACGAGCTGTACGAACGGATGGGGCGGACCTCCRGAATCCCGCTCGGTCGGGTGGGCCGGGCCCAGGAGTTCGCCGATCTGGTCGCGTTCCTGCTCTCCGCGCGGGCCGCCTACATCACGGGTGCGACGATCAACCTCGATGGCGGCCTCAGCCCGGTAGCCTGACGGCAGACGGCCGGCCGATCAACCGGCGCGCGGGGTTTCGACCGGGTCCACCGCCGGGTCCGCCGCCGGTGTGGTTGCCGGTGTGGTTGCCGTCCCGACATCGGGAATCGACGGTGTCGCGCAGGCGTCGCGGCGATGTATTCCTTCGGCCTGGTCTGGTCCGTACCGTGGGTGCGGTGTCCCGGAAACCGCCGCCAGCACGTTGGCATCTCGCCGTGCCGGGTGTCGTCGCGCTGACACTGGTCATTGTCGTCCAGCTGGTGCACGGTTTCGCGGGCTCGTCCGGCGTCTCCGGCAGCGTCTCTGACAAGGCAGTGCCGCGACGTTTCGCTGCCGGCTCGGGAATATCGACCGCGGGCTCCTCCTGCGTCTCACCGCGGCCGGCGGTCCCGCTGCTCTCGGGGGCACATTCCCTGGTTCTGGGTGGAGTCCGTCGCTACTACCGGTTGACACTGCCGGTGGGTCACGACGGGCGTCACGCCTATCCGTTGATCTTCGACTTCCACGGTTTCAAGGCCGATAAGGAGTTGGAAGAGCAGCGTTCCCGCATGGGCGCCCTGGGCGGCGACCGCGGTTTCATCGTGGTGACCCCGGACGCGTTGGGGACACCACGACGCTGGAACACCCTCGGGGAGCCGGGTAAGGCGGATGACTTTGGTTTCGTGAATGCTCTGCTGGATGATCTGGATGCGCGGTTCTGCCTGGACGACCGTGCTGTCTACGCCGCCGGGCATTCCAACGGTGCCGAGTTCGCCGCCGCGCTGGTGTGCAGATCYGGTCGATTCGCGGCCGTGGCGATGGTCTCCTCGACGTTCGAGGTCCGCTGCCCGCCCGGACGTACCCCGGCGACCATGGCCGTGCACGGCACCGCCGATCCGTCCGTGCCCTATGCGGGTGGCGCGGTGGCGGGCGGACCCGCGCACATCTCGCCGGCTCCGGCGGTGATCCGCGCATACGCCGACCGTTACGGCTGCAATCCGACGCCGGTGCTGACCGAGCCCAGAGGCGAAGTGATCATCCTGCGGTACGTCGACTGCCTCGGGGGTGCCGAGGTTCGGCTCGACACGGTGACCGGGGGCACGCATCTGTGGCCGGCCAGCCCGGAGGCCCGCCGGGACCGGTCCGACTCGGCCGCCGGCCGGTCCTTCGACGCCACCGGCGCGATCCTGGACTTCTTCACCGTGCACCACATGGATCATTCACCCGTCATGCCGCCGCGGGTAGCCCTGGTGAGCAACTCGCCCCGCCGTGGGCCGGACCTTCGTAGGCTGGCGGGGTGACCGATCGCCTGTACTTCCGTCAACTGTTGTCCGGCCGCGACTTCGCCGTCGGCGATCCGGTCGGTACCCAGATGGTCAACTTCGTCTACCTCGTGGGTGACCGCGAGACCGGCGAGGCCTTGGTCGTCGATCCCGCCTACAAGGTCGACGACCTGCTCAACCTGCTGGCCGCCGACGGTATGCGGCTCACCGGCGCGCTCGTCACCCACTACCACGCCGATCACATCGGTGGAAACGCGTTCGGCCTGGAGATCGAGGGTGTCCGCCAGTTGCTCGGCCGGCAGAACGTCCCGATTCACGTGAACCGGGCCGAGGCGGAGTGGGTACGGCGGGCGACCGAGGTCTCCGCGGCCGATCTGGTCGAGCATGACGACGACGATGTGGTGACGGTCGGGGAGATCCCCGTGCGGCTGCTGCACACCCCTGGCCACACCCCCGGCAGCCAGTGTTTCCTCGTCGACGATCGGCTCGTTGCCGGAGACACCCTGTTCCTCGAGGGCTGCGGCCGGATGGACCTGCCCGGCGGCGACGCGGGACTGATGTACGACAGCCTGCGTCGGTTGGCCGCGTTGCCGGACACCACCACCGTCTTCCCCGGCCACCAGTACTCTCCGCAGGCGTCGGAGGACCTTGCGGTGGTCAAGCGGATGAACCACGTCTTCCGGCCGACGAGCGCCCAGCAGTGGAAGGCGATGCTGGGCCTGTCCTGAATCCCGCGGTCGACCGGGTCGCCGCCGGGAAGACCCTCGTGTTTGCGGAACCGCATGGTCGACAAGGCGAGGAGCCCCGTATGACAGCCCCGGTCCGTRCCGCCGTCCTGCAGCTCGGCTGTCCCGACGAGGAGAACGCGGCGGACCGGGTGCGCAGGGTGYTGGGGGAGATCCGGCAGACCCAGGCGGACCTGGTCGTCCTCCCCGAACTATGGGTCACCGGCTATTTTCACTTCGATCGGTACGAGGCGGAGGCGGAGGCGTTGACCGGGCCGACGGTCACCGCCCTGCGGGAGGCCGCCCGGGAACGCGGATGCCACCTGGTGGCCGGCAGCATCGTGGAACGGTCCGCCGACGGACGGCTTTTCAACACGACCGTGTTGATCGGTCCGGACGGGATGATCCGGCATGCGTACCGCAAGGTGCACCTGTTCGGCTACGGCTCCGCGGAGGCCCGGTTGCTGACGCCGGGTGCCACGGTCGGAACCGTCCCCACCGAACTCGGCATCGTCGGGCTGGCGACCTGTTACGACCTCCGGTTTCCCGAGCTGTTCCGGCTGCTGGCCGAGGGCGGTGCCGAGATCGTGGTGGTGGTATCGGCCTGGCCGTTGGCCAGGCTGGACCACTGGCGCGTGCTCACCCGGACCCGGGCCATCGAGAACCAGGTGTATCTCGTCGCCTGCAACGCCGCGGGCCGCCAGGCGGGCCGGGAGATGGCCGGGGCGAGCGTCGTCGTCGATCCGTGGGGAGAGGTGCTCGCCGAGGCCGGCCCGCGGCCCACCACGGTGCGCGCGGAGCTGGACCCGTCCCGACCGGCCGCCGTTCGTGCCGAGTTCCCGGTGCTCACGCATCGCCGGCTCGGGGTCGACCACCAGAACCGGCTTGACCCCGCGCATCTGCTCGACCTGGCCGGGCGTGGCAAGGCCTTTCTTGACTTCTGGCGAGAGCKGCACCTGTGCAGCCTGACCACCGTCCGGCCGGATGGCAGCCCGCACGTGGTCGCCGTCGGCGCGACACTTGATCCGGCGGCGGGCATCGCCCGGGTGATCACATCGGCCCGGTCCCGCAAGGCCCGTCTGATCGCGGCGGGACCGGCCCACGGCACCCCCGTCGGGCTCTGCCAGATCGACGGCCGACGCTGGTCGACGCTGGAGGGACTGGCCGTGCTCCGGGATGATCCGGCGAGTGTGGCCGACGCCGAGTTCCGCTATGCGCAGCGTTACCGCGCGCCGCGGGCCAATCCCCGGCGTGTCGTCGTGGAGGTGCGGATCACCCGCGTGCTCGGCAGCGTCTGACCCTCAGGACTCGATCGCCGCGGTGATGCCGACCAGCAGCCATTCCAGCCCGTCGGCGAAGTCCTCCTGCGCGTCGTCACCCATGATCGTCATGTTGCCCGGACCCAACKGCGCGAGGAAGGGATAGTCGCCGGTGGCGATCAGGCCGCGGAGGTAGGTGGTCAGCTCGACCTTGTCGACGTCGGTCCGGGAGTGGAGGTCCCGCGCCCGCAGTTCGGCGAGAACGTGCCCGATCGTGTACGTGTCGACCGCGCGCAGAATCGCGATCTTCCGGCGAGGTGGCACGGGCAGCCTGGCGACCGCTGCGGCCGACTGCTCGGCGTGGCGCAGCGCGTTCGGTCCGTAGTGCGGCCGTCCGGCGAACGTGGTCAGCATCCAGGGATGGCGCAGGCAGCTGGCCCGGGTCTGATGGGAGATGGCACGCAGGGCGTCGCGCCAGTCGGCGGGCAGCGGGTCGGGGACGAGGATCTCGGCAGCGATCCGGTCGCTCATCAGATCGAGAAGATCGTCTTTGCGGGCGATGTGGGAGTACAGGCTCATCGGCCGGACGCCGAGAACTGCCGCGACCCGGCGGATAGAGACGGCGTCGAGTCCTTCCGTGTCGGCCAGGGTGATCGCCGCGTCGACGATGGCCTCCCGGCTCAGCCGGGGCTTCTGGCGCGCTACGGGCCGGGTCCACAACAGGCCCTTCATCGGGCTGTCGCATTCCTCGACGTGCGGCGGCGCCGTCGGGGGAGCGGTCGGTAGCGCCGTCGGGGGAGCGGCCGGGCGGGCGGRAGACGGGGCGAAGCCGGTCGCAGCCGCGGGCTTCAGGCGACGTTGGGGCGTGTGCGGCCCGCCCGGGTCGCCCGACCCGGCGGTTGTGACGGGCCCGTCCGGGTCGGTGCGGGAGATCAACTCCGGGGCGGGCGCGGCGGGTGGGCCGGCCGGAGTCGACGGGACGTTCCACGCTCCCCTCGATCCGCACATACAGCGAGGTTACGTGGTCAGCGAGATTACACGGTCGGGTCCGGCGGCTACACCGTACGGACAAAGGTACGGCGTAGCGAAAGCGATACGGTGTATCGTCGGCGGGGTGCGGCTCGACCAGGACTATTCCCGGGCGCCTGGTCCGACTCGCCCCAGTTCGCGGCGGATGATCCTGCTCGGGTCGTACGGAGGTTGTGATGGCAGCGCAGACCCAGGCGCCCGCCGCGGCGGGCGGGGGCATGACGGGCGGTAGCGGAGATCGGCTCGATCCGGCGCTGATCCGTCTCGCCGGGATCGTCCTCGTCGGTGCGGTCGTGGTGCAGCTCGATGCGACGATCACCTCCGTGGCGATCAACACCCTCGCCCGATCCTTCAACGTCGGAATCTCGACAATCCAGTGGGTGAGTACCGGTTACCTGCTCGCGCTCGCCATGGTGATCCCGGTGACCGGCTGGTCAGCCGAGCGGTTCGGCGCCAAGCGGATGTGGCTGCTGTCGCTGGTCCTGTTCCTCGTCGGCTCGGCGCTGTGTGGGGCGGCATGGTCGGCCGGCAGTCTCATCGCCTTCCGGATCGTGCAGGGCCTCGGCGGCGGCCTGCTTCTGCCTCTGATGCAGACGATCATCGCGCAGGCGGCCGGGCCGGAACGGCTGGGCCGCCTKATGGCGGCGGTGGGGGTGCCCGCGCTGGTCACTCCCGTGCTCGGGCCGGTCATCGGCGGGCTGATCGTCGACGATCTCGACTGGCGTTGGATCTTTTTCATCAACGTGCCGGTCTGCCTGATCGGGCTGGTCCTGGCCTGGCTGGGGATGCCGGATGTGCGGACTCCCGGGCGGCATCGCTTCGACGCTCTCGGGTTCGCGTTGCTGTCCCCGGGGCTGGCCGCGATCGTCTACGGCTTCTCCGTGGCCGGCCGGCAGGGTGACTTCACGGGTGTGCGGGTGATCGTGCCGCTGGCCCTCGGCGCGGCCCTGCTCGTTCTGTTCACGGTGCATGCCCTGCGGACCGCCGTCGAACCGATCATCGACCTGCGGCTGTTCCGGTCCCGGGCCTTCGCCGGTTCATCGGGGATGATGTTCCTRTTCGGGATCTCGCTGTTCGGGGCGATGTTCCTGCTGCCCCTGTACGAGCAGCAGGCCCGTGGCCGCAGTGCCGCCGCCGCCGGCCTGCTCCTCGCCCCGCAGGGGTTGGGGATGATGATCGCCCTGATTGTGCTGGGCCGGGTGGCGGACCGGCGCAGCCCGCGGTTGTTCGTTCTGGTCGGCCTTCTGCTCAGCGCGCTGGGATCGGTTGCGTATACACAGGTCGCCGCCGACACCAGCGAGGTGCTGCTCGGGGTCTCCCTGACGGTCCGCGGCATCGGGCTGGCCATGGCGCTCATCCCGGTGATGTCCTCTGCCTACCACGGGCTGCGCCGGGAGGAGATTCCGCGCGCCACCTCCGCGGGGCGGATCTTCCAGCAGATCGGCGGCTCACTCGGGACGGCCATCCTCGCCGTGGTGCTGTCCCACCAGATCACCGGCCRACCCGCCGGGACCGGACCCGCCGATCCGGTGGCGCTGGCCGGCGCCTTCGGTACGGCGTTCTGGTGGACCCTCGGGTCCACGGTCCTCGCCGCACCGTTCGCCTTTCTGCTGCCGGGACGGCCAGCCGGCGCGGAGCAGCCCGCCCCGTCAGGCCCGCCGGTCGAGCTCCCGCGGCCGGCCGGGGCCGTCCCCACCCGTCGCCGGTCGGGCGACCACGGGGAGCTGAAGAGCCATGAAACTTCTCCCGGCCGCCGCSCCGCCGTCTCAGGGGCCGAGGGGAACCGCCACGATGGTCGGGAGTACCGGGTCCCCGCTCCCCGTGGCGGCCGAGGCGGTGGCCAGTGGCGCGGATGACGCCGGCAGGCCCGGCCGCGTGGACAGGGGAGCCGCCCCGGCGCGGCGCATCGCTCGCCGGCCCCGAGGAGTCTTTCCCCAAGGCTTCGCGATGKACAGCACCGTCGCCGTGATGAACAGGACGTTCATCACACTGGCGCCGAGGATGATCGCGACGGTCGGAGCCGCGTAGGCGACCTCCCCCCCATCCGTYGCATGTCCGGCCCGCACGACCAACGGGCGCATCATGGAGCTGCCGAGTATCACGGCAACGACGGTGATGACGAGTTTTGTCGCCACCCACCAGTGCCGCAGCAGTCCCCACCTCGTCTTTACCGAGATCACCACCCCGGTGGTCAGGGCGAGTAGAGCGAGCGGGATATTGAGGACCCGGTCAACGACGTGCATGAGCTCATATGCGGAGTGCCGAAGACCGGCATCGGCCGCTGCGGTCGAAGCCAGGACGAGCTGCGCGAACGCCACGCCATTCCAGCCGACACTCACCAGCACATGCACTGCCAACAGGGCGGTGCGCATTGGTTTACGCAGGTAGCGGTACCGCTCGCGCATGGTGGGTCCGGCCGCCGAGGCGCCGGCCGTCGGGGCCACGGCAGGTACGGGATYCCCGGAATCGGCTGTCTGCGCAGGATCGACCGTCGGCTCCGGATCGCGCGGTGACGCCGGGTTTGCCGGTGCCGCCGGACCGGCAGGCGTCGCGCTGGCGGCCGGGTCGGTGCCGGCAGCTGGGTCCGTGCTGTCCGYGGTCTCGAGCGGCGTCGAACCGGCCGCGGTGGGCACCGGTCCGGCGGGGGATGCGGTCATGCGGACGTCTCGGGCAGATTCATCGTCCGATTCTCTCCGTCACTGGATCATCAAGTGAGACGATTGTCAGGCGTCCTGGGCTGGCTCTCCGAGTAGCGGATCGAAATAGTACAGCCAATCGGTTGGCCCGGTCTGGCATAGGTGACCAGAAGCTACTTCCACAATTTAAATGCAACCACACCCGGACCGCGTTCGGATCATGGTATAGAAAGATTGATCATCGGCGGTGTGGGCTTCCCTGCGCCGCCACCTTCACGTCTGGTCGATCGACGGCTCGACCCGTGCGCAATCCACACGCACGGGACCGGTCCACTCCACGGCGGCCCGCGGAGGGCGGGCTGCGGCAGGTGACCTCGGTGGGGAGCGGGCCGGTCAGGCTGGTGGGATCCGAATCCCTGACCCGGGTCAGGGATTCGGGGTGGGACCGTCCGGTTCGGTCTGCTCGGCGAGGAAACGCTCCAAGGCATCGCCGAGTTCGTCGGCGGTCGGCAGCGGCTGGACGTCGTCCGCGGCCGGCAGGCTCGGCCCGCGCCGTCCGCGCTGGTAGGCGTCGTACTGCTCTTCCAGGGCGCTGACCAGCGCGGCGGCCTCACCGCCCCTGGCGATCTGGCTGTCGACCTCGTCCTGGATGGCAACCGCGGCGGAGCGCAGCCCGTCCAGCGGGAGCAGGAGCCCGGTCGCCTTCGACACCGAGGTCAGCAGGACCTCGGTGGCCGCCGGATAGGTCGTCTGCGCCAGGTAGTGCGGGACGTGAGCGGCGAAACCCATCGCATCCCGGCCTTCCCGCCCGAGCTCGAATTCCAGCAGGTGGCCGGCGCTGCCGGGGACCTGTAGCCGGCGCAGCCAGGGCTCGTACCCCACGATGAGGTCCTTACGGGTCGCGTGCGCGCTCACCACCAACGGGCGGGTGTGCGGCACCGCCATCGGAATCGCGTTCAGCCCGACCGTCAGACGGACGCCGAGCCGGGCCACGAGGCCTCGCAGCGCCACCGTGAACCGCTTCCACTGCAGATCTGGCTCAGGCCCGGCCAACAGCAGGAACGGAGTGCCTGCCTCGTCCCGCAACAGGTACAGCGCGAGGACGGGATCCTCGTAGCTCTCCCAGCGATCCTCGGAGAAGACCATGGTCGGCCGGCGGGACCGGTAGTCGAGCAACTGGTCGATGTCGAAGGTGGCGAGTAGCCGGTGGTCGAGCGCG
>NZ_MAQZ01000051.1:0-73977 GCF_001756285.1 Frankia sp. CgMI4 | reverse complement strand
CCGAATCCCTGACCCGGGTCAGGGATTCGGGGTGGGACCGTCCGGTTCGGTCTGCTCGGCGAGGAAACGCTCCAAGGCATCGCCGAGTTCGTCGGCGGTCGGCAGCGGCTGGACGTCGTCCGCGGCCGGCAGGCTCGGCCCGCGCCGTCCGCGCTGGTAGGCGTCGTACTGCTCTTCCAGGGCGCTGACCAGCGCGGCGGCCTCACCGCCCCTGGCGATCTGGCTGTCGACCTCGTCCTGGATGGCAACCGCGGCGGAGCGCAGCCCGTCCAGCGGGAGCAGGAGCCCGGTCGCCTTCGACACCGAGGTCAGCAGGACCTCGGTGGCCGCCGGATAGGTCGTCTGCGCCAGGTAGTGCGGGACGTGAGCGGCGAAACCCATCGCATCCCGGCCTTCCCGCCCGAGCTCGAATTCCAGCAGGTGGCCGGCGCTGCCGGGGACCTGTAGCCGGCGCAGCCAGGGCTCGTACCCCACGATGAGGTCCTTACGGGTCGCGTGCGCGCTCACCACCAACGGGCGGGTGTGCGGCACCGCCATCGGAATCGCGTTCAGCCCGACCGTCAGACGGACGCCGAGCCGGGCCACGAGGCCTCGCAGCGCCACCGTGAACCGCTTCCACTGCAGATCTGGCTCAGGCCCGGCCAACAGCAGGAACGGAGTGCCTGCCTCGTCCCGCAACAGGTACAGCGCGAGGACGGGATCCTCGTAGCTCTCCCAGCGATCCTCGGAGAAGACCATGGTCGGCCGGCGGGACCGGTAGTCGAGCAACTGGTCGATGTCGAAGGTGGMGAGTAGCCGGTGGTCGAGCGCGGTCATCAGGTGCTCGCCGGCCAGGCTGACCGCRCTGCCAGCGTCAACCACCCCGGTCATCGCCTCCAGCATGACGGGACGGCCGAGATCGATCGAACCGCCGGCCAGGTCCTCGGCAAGATCGTAAAGTGCATCGGGATCAAGCACGGGTTGAGGTCCTCCTTACGCCACGGGTCGCGTCCGTCGTCAGGAAGAAGCGTGGCGCGCGCCTCCTCATTCCACCGGCTTATTCCACGGGCCTGTCGCGGCCCGGGGATGCCAGCGAGCCTCGTCACACAGGTGATGCGACAATTTTACCGGTAAGGAGCGATTCGCCGGTGGGTGGTGACGGGCTGTTATCTCAACCCCGCTAGGCTGCCAGGAACGCTCCAGGGCCGGATCTGCCGTGGTGGCCAGGCCCAGCGGCCTAAGGTGGCCTGACCCGACTGAGCAGGAACCCGACTGGACGAATCGGCGTGGTGTGTCCGGTCGTCATGCACATCCGCGCGGCGGAAGGTGGCACGGGATGATCGAAGCGCAGGGATTCACGGCCTCACCGGGGCATCCCGACCTCGGACGGCCTGGTAGCGGTCTGGACGTCGTCGACGTGCGCCGGATTGAGGCCGTGTGCGCGCCGCTGCGCGCGTTGCGCACCGAGGGTCTCCTCGCCGGCCTGTTCGACGGCCTTGACGAGGCGGCGGCCCTCGTCGATCTGGTGGCACGGTACTGCGTCTTGGACCACGCGGCGCTGCTGATCGCCGTGGACGACTTCGAGGCCGCGCTCGCGGCGTTGCCCGCTCTCGGCGTGCGGCCGAGCGCGCTGGTGCCCAGCGTCATCGTGAAGGCCCGGCTGGCCGAGCGCTACGCGGTGCGCGCGGAGCTGCTCGACGTGCGTCTCACCCACGCCGCGCTGCGGTCCGATGCGGGCGCGGACCGCACGTTGGAGATCTTCATGCTCCGGCGGACACCTGGACTACCGGCCGGGCTCATCGAGCAGGAACGCGTGTTCGAGCTCGAGCGGCACTTCGCGATGCGGTTGCCGGACCCAAATCCGATCATCATCGAGGGACTGCGCTGGGTGTTGCGGACCCGGGCCGAGTTCCACTGGGACGGTGGCGGCTACAACCCGCATGACCGGCCGGCTGCCGGAGGTACGAGCGTGCTGTACTTTCTGCGTCTCGCGCCGGACGGCAAGGGAGGTGTCTGTCGCGAGCGGCTGGAAATCAAGTTCTTCGGCGATTTCTCCGCCATCGCGGACACACATCTCGCCCCGTGCGCCGACGGCGCGCGCTCGTGGGAGGTGCCGCCCGGTGCGCCGCACGCATGGTCAACCCGCCCACGTGGGGTGTGATCAGCACGCCGGGCGCCCGCTACAGCGGTGACCCCACTGGAGGACGAGCACGACTCAGGCCCCCCACCTCCTCAGGCCCCGAGGAGCAGCGCCCAGACCACCAGGCTCACGAACGACAGCGGAACCCCGACTCCCACCAGCAGGYTCGGCAACGGTGTCGCGAGTTCGTGACGGGCGGCGATGAGTGCGCCGGCGACCATCGGGGGCATCGCCACCTCGAAGAGGGCCACCCGCACGTCGTGATCTCCGACGCTCCCCGTCAGCGCGTAGATCCCCACCACGAGCGCGGGCGCGGCGACCAGCTTGACGCCGAGGCCGAGGGCCAGCTCCCGCCACCACACCCGGACCGCACGCACCTGGAGTTGCAGACCGATGGAGAACAGGGCGAGCGGGGTGAGGGTGCCACCGAGCGACCCCAGCGCGGCGTTCAGCCAGCCCGGGAAGGTCACCGGCCGCAGGACGAGCGCGGCCACCAAGGCGATCAGCGCCGGAGCGGTGAGGACTCGACGGGCGAGCTCGGCGCGGGAAAGCGATGCGCCGGCACTGAWCGTGACCGTCCCGAGGACCACCGTGTTTAGCAGTAGGAAGGAACCGAGCTGATCCACGAGCACGGCAACCGGGACCGACGACGCGCCGAAGAAGGCGGTCACCATCGGGATGCCGACGAAGCTCGTGTTCGCCACCGCGGTCGTGGCGATCAGGGCGACGACGACCTCCCGCGGCATCCGCAACGCTCGTCCGGCCAGCACGTAGCCGGCCGTCGTCAGGACGAAGAGCAGGTAGGGCGCGGCGATGACGAGCGCGAGGTTCGGCGGGAAGACGATGCCGTGCATGGCGCGCAGCGTCAGAGCGGGCAGGGCCACGTCCAGCAGCCAGAGGTTGATCACGTGGGCGGTGTCCGCAGGCAGTCGTCCGCGGTGCCGGACCCCGATGCCCGCCACCAGGCCGACCAAGAGCACGATCAGTGCGGACATTCGGCCATCGTGGCAGCCGGAGTTCCCGGAAGGCGCCGGGATGCGCCGGGCGTGGGACAGGCCACGTGGCCGGCCTGGGGCGGGGACCGGCGCGCGGATGGATCATGGCCGGTGGTTCCGGCGGCGCCGGTGCCATCGCAGGAGCCGGGGCAGCAGGATGTTGGCGGCGAACAGCACGGCGGCGAGGACGTAGTTGCCCGCACCCAGACGTTCCTGGCCGGGCAGGGGAAGCAGCGTATACGTGATCAGAACAACGGTGGACAGCAACAGAGTGCCGACCATCACCCCGCCGATCCAGGGGGGCGAGTCGGTCATCGAACGGGACCGCCGGCCCGCGGGCGACGGCGTCACGCCACCTGTTTGCACGGGTCCTGCTCCTCGATGTGACCGGCGTTCTGTTGTCACCGTATATGACACGTGGCAGGCTCACTGTCCAGTTATCGTGCGCCGTCAGGGGTTTTCGCCCCGCGGTGGCGGTCGGCGCCGGTCGGCGGTCCGGCCGGCAAATCGGAGGTACCGATGGCGGCACCTGTCCTCACCGCGCCCGGCGGCCTCGCCTGGCGGGACGGCAAGCGGTACATGTGGCTCACCGCGATCATCGTTCCGTTGCTGGCCATCGTGGGATACGGCCTGTGGCATCGGACGGGTGTCGAGCTGCACTGGTGGATCACCCCGCTCTTCGTCTTCGTCCTGGTTCCGCTGCTCGACATGACCACACCGCCGGATCCGGTCAATCCACCGGAGGAGATCCGGGCCGCGCTGGAGGCCGACCGTTACTACCGCCRGTGCACGTATCTCTACCCGCCGCTGGCGGGCGTCGGCCTGCTGCTGGGCGCCTCGGCCTGGACGAACGGCGACCTGTCGTGGTCCGCCCGGATCGGCGTGGTGGTGTCGGTCGGCACCGTGACCGGGGTGGGCATCACCACCGCGCACGAGCTCGGCCACAAGCGGGGGATTTTCGAGCGCTGGTTGGCGAGGTTGATGCTGGCGCCGGCCGCGTACGGTCACTTCTCCGTAGAGCACAACCGGGGCCATCACGTGCGGGTAGCGACGGCGGCGGACCCGGCGAGCGCCCGGTTGGGGGAGAGCTTCTGGCGGTTCTGGCCGCGGACCGTCGTCGGCAGCCTGCGTTCCGCCTGGTCGCTGGAGGCCGCCCGGCTACGGTTGCGCGGCCGACGGGTCTGGTCGGTGCGCAACGAGGTCGTGCTTGGCTGGTTGCTCACCGCGGTGTTGTTCCTGGCGCTGGCCGTCGAGTTCGGGCCGGCTGTACTCGTCTTCCTCGTCGCCCAGGCGGCCTTCGGGTTCACCTTGTTGGAGGGGGTCAACTACATCGAGCACTACGGCCTGGCCCGGGAGCTGACTCCGAGCGGGCGTTATGAGAAGGTCGACCCCCGGCACAGCTGGAACAGCGACGCCGTGATCAGCAATCTGGCGCTTTACCAGTTGCAGCGACACAGCGACCACCACGCCAACCCGACCCGGCGCTACCAGGCACTGCGGTCCTTCGAGGCCTCTCCCCAGCTACCGGCGGGGTACGCCACGCTCCTGCTCGCGGCGTATCTCCCGCCGGTGTGGTTTCGGGTGATGGACGACCGCGTCGTCGAGCATTACGGCGGGGACGTCAGCCGGGCGAACCTGCACCCCGCGCGCCGGGCCGCTTTGCTGACCCGGTACCGGTCGCCGTCCGGGCCGCCGCCGTCCGGTACCGAGGTCGACGGGTCTCCGTCCCGGGGCGGTGTTCGTGGGTGAGCACTTCCTTGAATAACGCACGGTAACAGCGCAGAGCCGTCCGCGAGATCGTCGGTCGGCAAGGATTCCGGCGGGGATGATCTGTCAGCTCTGGCCGGATTCCTCGGAGGTGCTCTGCTCGGCGGCGTCCTGATCGGCCGGCCGATCAGGAGCCGAGCCACCGAGATGCGCGGGYAGCCACCAGTCCGGCTCGCCCGGCGCGGGTCGCGGGTAGCGGCGCTGCGCGTCGTCGAGCAGCTCGTTCATCACCTTCTCCAGCAGCGCCGTGCCGTCGCGGCCCTTACCCAGTTCCGTGGGCTGGACGGGCCTGCCCACCGTGATCGAGACGCGGACACCGATCGCGTCCCGCAGTCTGAAGGGCCGCCCCTTGGTGAAAATGCGCTGGCTGCCCCAGAGGATCACCGGGATCACCGGCACCTTCGTGTGAGCGGCCATCCGGGCCGCCCCGGTCTTGAATGTCGCCAGACAGTAACTCGGACTGATTGTCGCCTCGGGGAAGACGCCCACGAGTTCCCCGGCGCGCAGTGCGTCGAGGGCGTGGCGCAGAGACGCTGCGCCGGCCTCCCGGTCGACCGGGATGTGGTGCATGCCGCGCATGAGCGGCCCGCTGATCCGGTGGTCGAAGACGGCCTTCTTGGCCATGAACCGGACCAGCCGACGCTCCGCGATCCAGAACGGCAGACCCGCGAGCGCGAAGTCCAGGTACGAGACGTGATTGATCAGGACGATGYCGCCACCCGATGCCGGGATGTTCTCCGTGCCCTGGATGTCGAGACGCAGGCGCAGTGCGCCGAAAAGTCCCCGCACCATGCTGACCACCGGCCGGTAGACGTACTCCGCCACGACGGGCCACTCCTCGATGTTCCTCGCGGTCTCCCCGGTGTGCCGAATGCGACACGACCTTACCCCCACCCCCTGACACCGGTCGTCGTGGATGTCCGGCGATACCGCGGTCCGGTTTCACCGGAAGGCAACGTCGCGTGGGGTGAGGGCAGGATCGATGATGTTCGTATCAGGCGTCTGTGGAGGAGCGGGACCAACCGCGCGGATGAGGGAGAGACGACGGAAATGGAGATTCTGCGCCGGAGCATTGCGGCGCAGCCGGCGGCGCCGCAGTGGGTGCTCGTCGTTGCCGCGATTCTGGCGGCCCTGACGGTACTCAGCGACCGCCTATGGCCGATATCCAGACATGTGATAACAATTGCACACGAAGGCGGCCATGCCCTGGCCGCGGTCGCGACGGGGCGCCGCCTGGCCGGCGTTCGGCTGCATTYGGACACCTCCGGAGTAACCGTGTCCTCCGGACGGCCGACCGGTGCGGGTGTCGTCGTGACCGTCGCCGCCGGCTACACGACACCGTCTCTGCTCGGTCTCGGAGCCGCGGGCCTGCTGGCCACCGGCCGGACGAGTCTGCTGCTGCAGCTGTGCGTGGCGCTGCTGCTGGCGATGCTGGTCGTGATCCGCAACGGTTTCGGGGCCCTGTCCGTGCTGGGGAGTACCGCGGGAATCCTGGCGGTCTCCTGGTTCGCGCCGCAGACCGTGCGCGCCGGATTCGCCGCGTACATCGCGTGCTTCCTGCTGCTGGGCGCGATCCGCCCGGTGATCGAGGTKCAGCGGGGGCGCCGTCGGCGCCGGGCCGGGGATTCCGACCCGGATCAGCTCGCGCGGTTGACCGGACTGCCCCCGACGCTCTGGGTCGGGTTCTTCGGCCTGGTCAACCTCGGTGCATTGGCCGGTGGCCTCGCCACGCTGTTCGGGTGACCTTCGCGTTCGGGTGACCTCCGCGCGGAACCTGGAACTGTCGGACCCGGGTGCCACACTGGCGCCATGTGCGGTCGGTACACCCAGAAGCTGAAGACCGACGACCTCGCCGCGGCGATGTCCGCTCGCGACGAGACTGCCGGCGGGGTGGCGGAGAACTACAACGTGGCGCCCACCTCGGCGATGCCGATCGTCATCGCCGAGCCGCGTGAGCTCCCGGACGGCGCTCTTCGGGGTGAGGCGCACCTCCCTCCGGCCGGCCGGCACCCGGCCGGGAAGCCGCCGGCTGCCGCCCGGACCGAGCGGGTCCTTCGCCTCGCGACCTGGGGGTTGGTGCCGTCCTGGGCCAAGGAGCGGACGATCGGGGCAAAGATGATCAATGCGCGGTCGGAGACGGCGGCGACCAAGCCGGCGTTCCGATCGGCCTTCGCCGCACGGCGCTGCCTCGTCCCGGCGACCGGTTTCTACGAGTGGTTTCATCCGGGTGGTGGCTCGCGGCGGGGGCAACCCTTCTACATCCGTCCCGCGGGCCATCCCGCGACCGGCGGGATCTTCGCGTTCGCGGGTCTCTACGAGGTCTGGCGCCGGGGTGAGGCCCCGCTGGTGACCTTCACGATCCTCACGACCGGGGCCGCCGCGGGGCTGGAGTTCCTGCACGACCRCTCGCCGGTGATCCTGCCCGAGGCCGCCTGGGATCGCTGGATGGATCCCTCGGTCCGCGATCCCGCCGCGTTCGCCTCGCTGCTGCGGCCGGCTCCGGCCGGGGTGGTCGCGGCGCATCCGGTCGCGGCCGAGGTGGGCAGTGTCCGGAACAAGGGTCGTCATCTCATCGATCCCGTCGAGATCGATCCGGTGGTCGCCGCGGCCGTCGCGCAGGCGGGCGGGCGGACGGCTCTCGCGGTGGACCCGGAGCGGTCCGGTGGTTCCGTCGGCGGTGGTACCGGTCCGTCCACGCGGGCGGGCGGCACCGTCGATCTGTCGTCGTTCGGCATCGACCCGGTCCATGACCCCGTCCATGACCCGGTCGATACCCCCGTCAATGCCCCGGGCAAAGGCACCGCCGCGGGGCCGGGAGGCGGGTGACTCGGCGGGCGCGCTCGGCAATCGCGGGTTGATCCGCCGGAAATCCGGAGAACGGATKGTCGCCGGAGGTCAGGAGTGACCGTGCGGGCGAAGCGCGAGCCCGAGCGCGATCTCGGTGACACCGGTGACGATCAGTTGGATTCCGAAGATCACCGCTAGTACCATGATCGTCGTTCCCGRCCAGGTCAGCGCCAGCACGCCGAGGACGACACTGAGCGCGGCCAAGGCGAGCGGACCGGCGATGCCGCGGCCGGTCCCGCGCGAGGATCTGCTCGCCCAGGTCACCAGGGCCCGGACGACCCCGGTGATGATCAGTATCGCGCCGACGAGCAGTGCGACGACTCGGAGGGTGACTCCCGGCCACAGCAGCACGATGACGCCGCCGAGCGCAAGCATGATCCCGAACAGGGCGGTCCCCGCAGTGTTCTCCGACCGGACCGCGGCGATCGTCTCGCTGATACCGGAGAGCACGAGTGCCACCCCGGCGAGGACCGCCAGCGTGCGGGCTGTCGYGAAGGGGTTCGTGATCAGCAGAAGTCCCAGCACGGTGACCGCCGCACCGAGCAGGAGCAACGCCGGCCACAGCGCGCTGGGGGCTTGCTGACGTCGGTGCTGCCGGTAGATCGTGGCCATCGAGGCACCTCCCCGGGTCGGGGCTCCGCCCGGATACGCGCGGGCCGCTCTCGCCAGAAGGTCTCTACCCGGTTCCGGCGAGTCGCTACCGCGACTCACTCTCCCGGCCGACCGCCACGTCGTGATCAGCTGTCGGAGATGCTGATCGCCTCGGTCGGGCAGGAGTCAACAGCCTCTTGGATGTCGTCCCACCTGGCGTCGTCGGGTTCCTCGTCGAGGAGGTAGAGGAAGCCGTCGTCGCGGATCTCGAACACGTTCGGGACGAGACGGACACAGGTTCCGCTGCTCGCGCAGCGGTCGTAGTCGACAGTCACGCGCATCGGCGCACCTCCCAGTGGTGCTCCCACAATCAGTGTCGAGCGGACCTTACCGCCGAGCCCGTGGCTGCGACAGAACCGGGACCCCGGCAGGCCACTGGGCGGGGGCTGTGGACGACGGGCGGCTGTCCACAGGACGGCGGCGAGCGGAGCGGGAGCCGCCGTGATCGATCTACGGTCCAGCCATGGTCGAATCCACCCCTGGTCCCGGGTACCCGCTGTCGGCCCCGTCGCCGCGTTTCCCCGTCCACGCATTTCCGCCTGAAACGTCCGTTTCGTCGCGATGGCCATCGCTGGACCTGCTGCCGTCGGACGACGCCACCGTGCCGCTGCGTCCGCCGGACCCCCCAGCGGACGGCTCAGCTGGTGGATCCCGCCGCGTTCGTGACGCCACGTTCACCGAGGACGAGCAGGAGATCGGTGGCGACGAGTCCGACCTGTTCGGGATTCGCGAGGGCGTGTTCCTTGATGAGGACCGGGCCGCCGGCGGATGGGTCGCGGACGAGCTCGCGGCGGAAGGGGCCGATCTTGGCCGGCTGGTCGCCGGCCGAACGGATCGGCGCCGTCCGGTCCACTCCCGTCTGGTCCACCCCCGTGCGGGGCGCGAGATGGACGATGGCGAGGACGAGGGCGGCCGGGGACCTGATCGCGGGCCATCGGCCGGCCGGCCGGCGCCGGGAGTTCCACGGGGCGATCTGGTCGGCGTCATCCGCAGGCGGCTTCCGGCTACGCTGCATGGCATCGTGGTGGCGCCGGCCGCCCGGGCCGCCCTCGTTCTCGCGTTGGTCGCCCTCGCCGCCGCGCTCATGACCGCCTGGTTCTCCTGGCAGCACCGCCCGGTGCCGCTCGCCTCCTCCGAGGTCGATACCCCCCGGACGGGGGAGTCGGCGGCGGCTGGCAACGCCCGGTCGGACCACTCGGACCACGGGGCCACCTCCGCCACGGATACGAGCGTGACTTCGGCACCGACGGCCAGGGCCGCCCGCACCGGGGCGAGCGGCGAGGTGGTGGTCGACGTCGCCGGCCGGGTGGCCCGGCCGGGGGTCGTCCGGCTCCCGGCGGGCGCGCGCGTGGTGGATGCGATCGAACGCGCCGGGGGAGTGCTCCCGGGCACCGACACGACCGGCCTCGCCCTGGCCCGGTTGCTGGTCGACGGAGAACAGGTCCTCGTCGACGGCAAGCCCGGCCCGGCGCGGCCCGGAACGGCGGCCGGGCAACCTGCGGGTACTGGCCTCGGGTCCGCCGGTTCCACCGCGGCGACCGGTCCGATCGACCTGAATGCCGCGACCGCCGAGGAGCTTGACGGTCTGCCCGGGGTGGGGCCTGTGCTGGCTCGCCGCATCGTCGAGTGGCGCACGGCGCACGGGCCCTTCCGGTCGCCCGAGCAGCTGGCGGAGGTGACCGGAGTCGGCGACAAGCGGCTGGCCGATCTGCTGCCATTGCTGAAGGTTTGACGTTCCAGTGGTCGACGTCGGGATGGAGACCGGACTCGCGCTGCCGGAACGGCCGTCCGGGGCTTCCCGTCCCATGGACGCCCGGCTGGTGGGCCCGGCGGTCATGGCCTGGGCTGGCGCGGCGGGTGCCGGCACCTGGCCGCCGTCCGTTCCGTTGCTGGGCGCCGCCGGTGCGGTGCTCGTCGCGGCTCCGATGTTCCTGCTGCTCCAGGTCCGTCCGCGGGGTGGTCGGCCGACTCGCCCGGGACCGGGCGGCGCTCGGGCCGAGGCGGCTACGGGCGCGTCTCGTCCGTCGCAGTCGCAGTCGCAGCCGCGCAGCGCGCCGCTCACCCGGGGCGTTGGGCGGTGCTCCGGCGGCACTGTCGTCGTGCTCACGGCCCTCGTCTTCCTGGCCGCCGGGTTTCTCGCGGGTGGACTGGCGGCTCGTCCGCGTGACAGCGGCCCGCTCGCCGATCTGGTCCGGCATGGCCGTCCGGTCACCGCCGAGGTCGTCGTCACCGACGATCCCCGCGCCACCTCCTCGTCCACCGCGGTCCGGACGGGAACCGGGCCCGGAGCCGGAGAGGGAAGAGGAGAGGGCGGCGGCGCCGATCGCGTGACCTTCGTGATCTCCGTCCGGGCGGAACGCCTTACCGCGTCACCGGCGGATCTGCGGGTCCGGGCCCCGATGGTCCTGCTCGCGCGGGGTGGCGGCTGGGGTGCTCTGCTGCCCAGCCAGCACCTGGTCGTCTCCGGCAGGCTCGCCGAACCCCGGGTCGGTGACACCGTGGCCGCCGTCCTGTTCGCCGACGGCCCACCGCGGACCCGCGGCGGACCCGCAATGATCCAACGAATCGCCGGGGGGCTGCGGGCCGGGCTGCGTCGAGCCGCTGGGGGACTGCCTGAACCGCGTCGCGGGCTGCTGCCCGGCCTCGTGGTCGGCGACGTCTCCGGGCTCGACGATGCGGTGCGCGCGGACTTCCGCGCCGCCGGAATGTCCCATCTAACGGCCGTGTCCGGTAGCAACGTCGCCATCGTGACGGCCTCGGCGCTCTACCTCATGGGATGGACCGGGCGTGGGTCACGGTCGCGCGCCGCGGTGGGAGCCCTCGCTCTCGTCGGGTTCGTCGTGCTCGCCCGGCCCTCGGCCAGCGTGCTGCGTGCCGGGGCGATGGGTCTGGTCGGCCTGCTCGGGCTCGCCGTTGGCCGTCCCAGGGCGGTGCTGCCCTCCCTGGCGGCGAGCGTGATCATCCTGATCCTGGCGGATCCCGCGCTCGCCCTCTCGGTCGGCTTCGCGCTGTCCGTCCTCGCCACGGCCGGAATGATCGTTCTCGCGCCGGGCTGGCGGGACGCGCTCGCTCGCCGGCTGCCGGCGCGAATCGCMGAGGTGCTCTCCGTCGCGGCCGCCGCCCAGCTGGCGTGCACCCCGGTGTTGGCCTGGACCGGCGGKGGGCTGAGCCTCGTGGCGGTGCCCGCGAACGTCCTGGCCGTGCCCGCCGTCGCACCGGCGACCGTGCTGGGAGTACTGACGCTGGTCGTGGCGGCGGTGTCGCCGTCAGCAGCCGGGCTGCTCGCGCACCTCGCCGATCTGCCGTGCTGGTGGCTGGTGACGGTCGCCGGCCGGTGCGCCGATCTTCCTGCCGCGACGCTGCCGTGGCCCACGGGGGTGATGGGAGCGGGCGTGGCCGCCGGTGTCGCCTGGCTCGTGGTGGCGACGCTGCGGCGGCGGGTGCCGCGGCGACTGGTCGCTGCGGCCCTGGTCGGCCTGCTCCTGGCGCGATGCGCCGTCGCCGGGCGGCTGGCGCCGTGGCCGCCGCCCGGCTGGCGCCTGGTCGCCTGCGACGTCGGTCAGGGCGACGCCCTCGTGCTGTCGGCGGGACCGGGCACCGCGGTGCTGGTCGACGCCGGCCCCGATCCGGCCCTGCTGACCCGCTGCCTCTCCGACCTCGGCGTGCGACGGATACCGGTGGTCATTCTCAGCCACTTCCACGCCGATCACGTCGAGGGGCTGCCGGCCGTGCTCGGCCGGCTTCCGGTGGGGGAGGTACTCGGCAGTCCGCTGGGGGAACCCGTTCTCCAGTGGCACCGGGTCCAACAGTGGACCCGGCGGGCCGGTGTGCCGCTGCGGACGGCCGTCATCGGCTCCCGGGCACAGGTGGGGGCGGTCTCTTGGACGGTCCTGGCTCCGCGCACCGTGTTGCACGGCACCGAGAGCGATCCCAACAACGCGAGCCTGGTGCTCTCCGCACGGGTGGGGGAGGTGACCATCCTGCTCACCGGGGATGTGGAGCCGCCGGCCCAGCGGGTGTTGACCGGCAGCCCGGAGGATCGGACGGCGCTACGAGCCGACGTGCTCAAGGTGCCCCATCACGGCGCCGCTGATCAGGACGCCACCTTCCTCGCGGCGACCGGGGCCCGATTCGCCCTGATCAGCGTCGGCACCGGGAACAGCTATGGTCATCCCGCGCCGTCCACCTTGCGGACGCTGCGCCGGTCCGGCATGGCC
Source organism: Frankia sp. CgMI4 (assembly GCF_001756285.1). Taxonomy (NCBI): domain Bacteria; kingdom Bacillati; phylum Actinomycetota; class Actinomycetes; order Frankiales; family Frankiaceae; genus Frankia; species Frankia sp. CgMI4. The sequence continues at coordinate 61,381 of NZ_MAQZ01000051.1, read as the reverse complement.
GTCGCCCGGACCGACCGCGACGGCGCGGTGGCGGTGGTCGCCACGGCGGCACCCGCCGGGTCCGCCGAGTCYGGGTCGCTGGCGGGAGCCGCCTCCGGGTCGGGGGCGGGAGTCCGCGTCTCGGTGGTGCTCCGCCGGCCCGGGGGCGGATCGTGACATGCTCACCTGCGTGTCCTCCTCCGCACTGCCGCCGCTCGTRCTCGTCACCGGCGACGAGGATCTACTCGTCGGTCGAGCGGTGCGCGGGGTTCTCGACGCGGCTCGGGCCCGTGATCCCGATGTCGAGATCGTCGACCGGCCGGCCGGTGAGCTCAGCGAGGCCGATCTGATCGACCTCGGCGCCACCTCGATGTTCGGAGGTGGCCGGGTGATGGTCGTCCGCGGCGCGCAGGACCTCGCCGAGGATCTGCGTGACGCGTTGTTGGAGTACATCGCTCGTCCGCTCGACGACGTCGTGCTCGTCGTCGTCCACAGCGGCGTGGTGAAGAACCGCAAACTCGCGGACGTGCTGAAGACCGCGGGCGCGCGGGTCGTGCCGGCAGCGAAGATCACCAAGCCGCGGGAGCGTCACGATTTCGTCGTCGCCGAGGTGCGGCATCTCGGCGGCCGGGTCAGCGACGGCGCGGTGCGCGCCCTGCTCGACGCGGTCGGTGGTGATCTGCGTGAGCTCGCCGCCGTTTGCGATCAACTCGTGGCCGACACCGACGGGCTGATCGACGAGGCCGCGGTGGCCCGTTTCCACCGGGGCCGGGCCGAGGCCAGCGGGTTCGCCGTCGCGGACGCGATCATCGGCGGCGACCTGCCGCAGGCGTTGACGCTGCTGCGTCAGTCCCTGGAGGGGGGTACCGCGGCCGTACTGGTCTCCAGCGCCGTTGCCGGTGGTCTGCGTGACCTCGCCCGGGTGGCGTCCGCGGGTCCCGGCTCGAAGTGGGATCTCGCCCGAGCCCTGGGTATGCCGGACTGGAAGGTCGAGAAGGCGCAGCGCTCCGCCCGAGCATGGTCGGACCGGGGTCTCGGCCAGGCCCTGCGGGCGGCCRCCGAGGCCGACGCCGGCGTCAAGGGCGCTGCGGTTGACGCCGGTTACGCCTTGGAGAAACTGTTGCGCGAGGTCGCCGTGGCCAGGTTGGTCGGGCGGGCCCGGGCGGCCGGGAGCCGTGGATGACCGACGGTCCGGGGACGGCTGACGGTCCGGGGACGGCTGACGGTCCGGGGACGGCTGACGGTCCGGGGACGGCTGACGGTCCGGGAGCCGGTGCCGGCATCGTCGTGGCTCCTCAGCCGGCAGCCGACCCCGAGGCCCCGCCGCCGGGCGGCTGGTTCGGCCTGCGGGTGCTACCGGCGGGCTGGATGCGGGGGCTGCTCATGATCGTGACTGGGCTGGTCACGGTGGTGATCGCACTCGGTGATCTCGCGAGCGCCTGGGTGGTCGGTGTCCTCCCGCTGACCGTCGGCGCGATGGTTGCCTATCACGAAGTGCTTGAGCGGCTGATCCGGCCGGACGAGGTCTCGGCGGAACCGGCTCCACAGCAGCCCGGAGCCCGTTCCACGCCGTGCGGCGGGCTCTGACCGGGCGAGAGGCCCGACCGACGGGTGGGCACGCGGAAAAGCCGGGACGCCTGCGGCGCCCCGGCTGGAGGAAGACGACTCAGCTGGCGGCCAGGTTGGCGTGCGTGCGAGCCAGTGCCGACTTCTTATTGGCGGCCTGGTTGGCGTGAATGACACCCTTGCTGACGGCCTTGTCCAGCTTGCGGGACGCGATCCGCAGCGTCTCGCCGGCGCGCTCGACGTCACCGGCATCCACGGCGTCGCGGAAGCGACGCACGTGCGTCTTGAGTTCCGACTTCACAGCCTTGTTGCGCAGCCGCCGCTTCTCGTTGGTGAGGTTGCGCTTGATCTGCGACTTGATGTTGGCCACGCGGGAGAACCTCTGATTTGTCGAGTCGGGGTGGTGCGGACACGTCATAGTACGGGTACCGGCCGTGCCCGGTGATCCGGCATATCTCGCTGGCTCCTGGGAGCAGCAGGTACCGCGGAGAACCGGCTGCCTCCGGCGACCGGCGCCGCACGGAATGGCGACCAGATCATGACCGGACAGGTCATGATCGACCAGATCATGACCGGACGACGACGCGGCCCGTCACGGTGGCACTCAGATTATCAAACCCCCGCGCGGCGGCGCACCGGCGCAACGTTGCGCGCGGCTCCTGGCACGATGAAGGTGGTCGACCCAGATATCGGCACGGGCGGCTCCACCGTGATCACCGCGAGCGAAACGAGAACTCTCCGCGTGTCCACAGCCCCGCACCTGGCGCCCGGCGCCGACCCGACGATGATCCGCAACTTCTGCATCATCGCCCACATCGACCATGGCAAGTCGACTCTTGCCGATCGGATGCTTGGTGTGACCGGTGTCGTGGAGGCGCGCAACATGCGCGCGCAGTACCTCGACCGCATGGACATCGAGCGCGAGCGCGGGATCACCATCAAGGCCCAGAACGTGCGCCTGCCGTGGCGGGCCGACGATGGTCGGGACTACATCCTGCATCTCATCGACACACCGGGCCACGTCGACTTCAGTTACGAGGTGAGCCGTTCGCTCGCGGCCTGCGAGGGCGCGGTGCTGCTGGTCGACGCGGCCCAGGGCATCGAAGCGCAGACCCTGGCGAACCTGTACCTGGCGATCGAGAACGACCTGACCATCGTTCCCGTACTCAACAAGATCGATCTTCYGGCGGCCCAGCCGGAGAAGTACGCCGAGGAGATCGCGGCGATCATCGGCTGCGAGCCGGGCGAGGTGCTCCGCGTGTCCGGCAAGACCGGCCAGGGAGTGCCGGAGCTGCTCAACGAGATCGTGCGCCGGGTGCCCGCCCCGGTCGGCGATCCGGACGGTCCGGCTCGTGCGATGATCTTCGACAGCGTCTACGACATCTACCGCGGCGTCATCACCTATGTGCGGGTGGTCGATGGCACGCTGACCACCCGCGACCGGTGTCTGATGATGTCGACCAGCGCGAGCCACGAGACCCTCGAGGTAGGTGTCATCTCGCCGGACCCCCATCCGACCGGGTCGCTGTCGGTCGGCGAGGTCGGCTACGTCATCCCCGGGGTCAAGGACGTCCGGCAGGCCCGGGTCGGCGACACCATCACCACTACCCGGCGGCCGGCGACGGAGATGCTCGGTGGCTATCGGGATCCGTTGCCGATGGTGTACTCCGGGTTGTACCCGATCGACGGCAGCGAGTATCCAGCGTTGCGCGAGGCTCTCGACAAGCTTCAGCTCAACGACGCCGCCCTGACCTACGAACCGGAAACCTCCGCGGCATTGGGGTTCGGATTCCGGTGCGGCTTCCTGGGCCTGCTGCATCTGGAGATCGTCCGGGAGCGGCTGGAGCGCGAGTTCAACCTCACTCTCATCTCCACGGCCCCGAACGTCGTCTACCGGGTGGTCATGGAGGACCATTCCGAGATCATAGTGACCAACCCCAGTGACTGGCCGGGCGGGAAGATCGCCGAGGTGTACGAGCCCGTCGTCGAGGCGATGCTGCTGCTGCCGACCGACTTCGTCGGGGCGGTGATGGAACTGTGYCAGGGCCGGCGCGGTGTCCTGAAGGGGATGGACTATCTGTCGACCGACCGGGTGGAACTCAAGTACACGCTGCCTCTCGGTGAGATCATCTTCGACTTCTTCGACGCCCTGAAGTCCAGGACCCGGGGCTATGCCAGCCTCGACTACGAGCCGGCCGGGGAGCAGTTGGCCGATCTGGTGAAGGTCGACATCCTGTTGCAGGGGGAGACTGTCGATGCCTTCTCGGCGATCGTGCACCGTGAGAAGGCCTACGCCTACGGCGTGTCCATGACGACCAAGCTGCGCGAGCTGATTCCGCGCCAGCAGTTCGAGGTGCCGATCCAGGCTGCGATCGGCAGCCGGATCATCGCGCGGGAGAACATCCGCGCCATCCGCAAGGACGTGCTCGCCAAGTGCTACGGCGGCGACATCACCCGCAAGCGCAAGCTGCTCGAGAAGCAGAAGGAGGGCAAGAAGCGGATGAAGACGATCGGTCGGGTCGAGGTGCCGCAGGAGGCCTTCATCGCGGCGCTGTCCACGGACACCGGCAAACCGGCGGTGAAGTGAGTCCGGTGCGGGGCCGACGCGGGACCGTGGTGCCATCCGCCTGTTCAGTGAGTCGGCCGTTCAGYGGGTCGGCAGGGGGCTGGCCGGGAGGCGGATCGGTTCGGTGGCCGGTTCGGGGAACGACAGGTCCGCGACAGGGGCGGCGGCGCTGGAACGGTACACGGTGGTTCGGGGCGGGAGCAGTTCGAAGATCTCGTCGAGAACGGCCCTGGCGTCGTCGTCCATGACCGGATCTTTTCGCACCGACGTCGATCGGTCCATGGTGAACCACCCATATTTTCCCTTCTGTGCCCAACGATGACAAAATGTCATTACACCCGGCCAACATCGCCGAAGTGGGTATTCCGRCCTTATCCCTAGGTGGTCCTCGTGTGGCCACCCCTGGCCCGCCCGCGTGGTTGGCAAACGTAGCGTTGCCGCGAGAGCACACGTTGGGGGCACACTGGGGGCATGYCACAAAAGCCTCCCGACGGCTCGCTTCCGCCGGACGACGGTGCCCTCCCGGCGGCCGCRCTGGCCGAGGTGACCCGGCGGCCGTTCGGGGTCTACGTGCATGTGCCCTATTGCGCGGCGCGCTGCGGCTACTGCGACTTCAACACCTACACGGYGGCCGACCTAGGCGGCGCCCTGGTGTCGTCGGTGGGCCTCACGACGTTCGTCGACATCGCGACCGGCGAGGTCCGGCTCGCGCGTACCGTGCTTGGTGAGCAGGAGCTGGTGGTCTCCACGGTCTTCGTCGGTGGCGGCACGCCGACCCTGTTGACCGCGGACGATCTCGGGCGGCTGTTGCGGATCCTGGACGACGGGTTCGGGCTGGCGTCCGACGCGGAGATCACCACCGAGGCGAATCCGGAGTCGGTGGATCCGGCGCAACTGGAGCAGCTGCGCGCCGCCGGTTACACCCGGATCTCCTTCGGGATGCAGAGTAGCCGTCCGCACGTCCTCGCCGCCCTGGACCGGCGGCACACCCCTGGCCGCGTGCCCGAGGTGATGCGCTGGGCCCGCAAGGCGGGCTTTGACCAGGTCAGCCTGGACCTCATCTACGGGGCTCCGGGCGAGTCGGAGGCGGACTGGGCGGCKAGCCTGGACGCGGCGATCCAGCTCGGCCCGGACCACGTCAGTGCCTACGCGCTGACGGTTGAGGAGGGCACGAAACTGTCCCGCCGGGTCCGCCGGGGCGAGCTGCTCGAACCCGACGACGACCTGCTTGCCGACCGCTACCTGCAGGCCGATGACGCTCTGTGCGCGGCCGGCCTGACCAGCTACGAGGTCAGCAACTGGTCGCGGGGGACCGATACCCGGTGTCGGCACAATCTGGGGTACTGGCGCGGAGATCACTGGTGGGGGATCGGTCCGGGCGCGCACAGCCACGTCGGCGGGGTGCGATGGTGGAACGTGCGTCATCCGGCGGAGTACGCGGCCCGGCTGGGGGCCGGGCGCAGTCCCGCGGCCGCCCGGGAGGAGCTCGACGCGCAGGCCCGCCGGGTCGAGCGGGTCATGCTGGGCGTCCGGTTGGCCGAGGGACTGGCCGTCGGTGAGCTGGACGGGCCCGGCCGGGAGGCCACCGCCGGGCTCGCGAAGTCCGGCCTGGTGGAACCCGGTGCCCTGGAGTTCGGCCGGGTGCGTCTCACTCGTCGCGGTCGTCTGCTCACCGACACGGTCGTGCGAGCCCTGCTGCCCGACTGACGCCGCTGCCCGACCGGCGGCCGTCCGGTGGCCCGATCGGGCGGGACCGGAACCTGGGTACCGGCATGCTCGTTTCGTTACGAGGACGTCGCCGGGCCCTTACCGGTCATTCGCGGGGTGGCTCATGTTCTGTGCTTCGACCTGAGCAGGCGGCTACACTTGGCACTCACTGCGGCCGAGTGCCAAGCTGGGTGTCCGCCGCTGCACACACCGTGGCCCGGCCACGTCCCGCCTGGTGAAGGGGGTGCGACCGCGTGCTGGAGGATCGGCGGCTCGAAGTCCTTCGGGCGATTGTTGAGGACTTTGTGCTGAGCAACGAGCCGGTGGGTTCCAAGGCGCTGGCGGAGCGGCATAATCTCGGTGTATCGCCAGCTACTGTCCGTAATGACATGTCCGCCCTGGAGGAAGAGGGGTATATCACACAGCCTCATACCAGCGCAGGACGGATACCGACGGACAAGGGCTACCGGTTGTTCGTGGACCGGTTGTCGGGGGTGAAGCCGCTGTCCCGGGCCGAACGTCGGGCGATCCAGAGCTTCCTGGAGGGCGCCGTCGACCTGGACGACGTGGTGCGCCGCTCCGTGCGGCTACTCGCCCAGCTCACCCGGCAGGTGGCCGTCGTGCAGTACCCCTCCTTGTCGAGCAGCAGCATCCGGCACATCGAGGTTGTCACGCTCGGCCCGTACCGCCTGCTGATGGTCCTCATCACCGACACCGGCCGGGTCGARCAGCGTATCGTCGACAGCCTCGTAYCCGTTGACGACGAGGTCGCCGGCGAGCTGCGTTCCGTGCTCAACTGCGCGCTGGCCGGCCGGCGCYTGGTCGACGCCCCCGACATCGTCGCGGCCCTGYCCGACAGCACCCGCTCCGAGCTGCGCCCCTACCTGACCACGGTGRCCGGTGCCGTGCTGGAGTCGCTGGTCGAGCGGCAGGAGGAGCGCATCGCGATGGCTGGGACGGCGAATCTCACGCGGTCCCCGGTCGACTTCGCCGACTCGTTGCGGTCGATACTTGAGGCGTTAGAAGAACAGGTCGTGCTGATGAAACTCATCGGCTCGGCGCGGGAGACCGGTACTGTAACGGTACKGATCGGTCGCGAAACGGATGTGGACGCCCTCCGGTCCACCGCGGTGGTGGCCACGGGATACGGTCGTGGTCCCTTCGCGCTGGGTGGGATGGGGGTGCTCGKCCCGATGCGCATGGACTATCCGGGGACGATGGCGGCCGTCCGGGCCGTCGCCAAATACGTGGGTGAACTCTTGGGTGCCGACTGATGGCAGTGGATTATTACGCCGTTCTGGGCGTACGCCGGGAAGCGTCGAACGACGAGATCAAGCGGGCCTACCRCAAACTGGCCCGTGAGCTGCATCCGGATGTCAATCCAGATCCGGATGCACAGCAGCGCTTCCGGGGCGTCACGGCCGCGTACGAGGTGCTCTCCGACCCGGAGAAGCGCCAGATCGTCGACCTGGGCGGCGATCCGCTCGCGCCCGGTGGCAGCGGCGGTGGCGGTTCGCCGTTCGGCGCCGGTTTCGGCGGCCTCGGTGACATCATGGACGCCTTCTTCGGCGGCGGGTCGAGCCGTGGGCCCCGGTCCCGGGTCCGGYGCGGCAACGACGCGCTGCTGCGCATCGAGCTCGACCTGTCCGAGACCGCGTTCGGCGCCACGCGCGAGATCACCGTGGACACGKCGGCGGTGTGCTCGACGTGTACCGGTGCCGGTGCGGCTCCCGGCACGCACCCGTCGACCTGCGGCACCTGCGGCGGGCGGGGCGAGGTCCAGCAGGTCACCCGTTCCTTCCTCGGCCAGATGGTGACCTCCCGGCCCTGTCCGCGGTGTTCGGGTACCGGCACCGTGATCGAGCATCCCTGCCGGGACTGCGGCGGCGACGGCAGGGTGCGCAAGCGCCGGACGCTCACTGTGAAGATCCCCTCCGGGGTCGAGGACGGCATGCGCATCCGGCTGTCGGGCGAGGGCGAGGTCGGGCCCGGCGGTGGGCCGCCCGGTGACCTTTACGTCGAGGTCTCCGAGAAGCAGCACCCGGTTTTCACCCGGGAGGGCGACGATCTGCACTGTGAGCTGCCGCTGCCGATGACCTCGGCGGCGCTCGGCACCTCCGCCACGCTGGAGACCCTCGACGGCACCGAGACCATCGCCGTGAAGCCCGGCACCCAGCCCGGTGAGGTCATCAAGCTCGCCGGCCGCGGGGTTCCGCATCTGCGGGCCGCCGGGCGCGGTCATCTGCACATCCACATCAACGTCGAGACTCCGACGAAGCTGGACGGCGAGCAGGAGCGGCTGCTACGAGAGCTGGCGAAGCTGCGCGACGAGGAGGCACCGGCCGTCGTGGGCGGATCCGCCGGCGGCGCGGCGGGGCTATTCCGGCGGCGGGGCACGCGCCGCGGCCGTTAGCCCGGTCATCGGCCGTGACCGCTGCGGAGAGGATGCATCCTGACCAGCGCCCTGTTCCGGCTGTCGCCGCTGCCGATCGCGGACTCGTTCACCCTCGCCGGTCCGGAGGGTCGCCATGCGGCCATGGTGCGCCGGCTGCGGCCGGGGGAGCCGGTCGACGTGACCGACGGTCTCGGCCGTGCGGTGGAGTGCGAGGTCGTTGCCGCCCGGCGGGATGAGATCGACTGCGCGGTCCGGCGCCGGGTCGCCGCCGCGGCCCCGAGCCCCCGACTGGTTGTCGTGCAGGCCCTTGCCAAGGGGGATCGGGGCGAGCGGGCGGTGGAGATGCTGACCGAGGTCGGTGTCGACGAGATCGTCCCGTGGTCGGCGGCCCGGTCCGTGGCCCGCTGGGAGGGTGTCCGTGGCGTGCGGGCCCGGGAACGCTGGGTCAGAGCCGCGGAGGAGKCGTCGAAGCAGTCCCACCGACTGCACTGGCCGGTGGTGGGCGAGTTGGCCGGCCTGAAGGAGGTTGTCGAGCGGGTGCGGGCGGCGGCGCTTGCCGTCCTCCTGCACGAGGAGGCGACCATCCCGTTGGTTGGCCTGGCCCGCTCGGTTGAGGTGTCGGAGCGAGTGRCTCCGGCCGCCTCGGCGGCGGAGCTGGTGCTCGTCGTGGGCCCCGAGGGAGGGGTGTCCGAGTTGGAACTGGCCACGCTGGGCGAGGCCGGAGCGATCGTGTCGCGGCTCGGTTCGACGGTGCTGCGCACATCCACCGCCGGCGTCGTGGCCRCGGCGGTCGTGTTCGCGGACCTCGGTCGTTGGGACGGCCCGGCGCGATGATGGATAGACTGGTCAGGTAGCGTCCGTGGTCCGCCTCGCTGGGCGGTCCCTCCGGCTGGAGGGGTTCTGTCCGGTGTCGGCCGTCCGCGCCGCGCCACCCACCGCGATCATCAATCCTGAGAGGTGCCCCGGCCTCGCTGGCCGCTCTTTATGCCCGAATCCGTTACGCCACCCGTCGCGCCCGACACCAGGGTCCAGACGCGCATTGTCGTACCCGGTCCGCACAGCATGGTGAGTCTGCTCGGTCACCAGGATCAGCTGCTCCGTACCATCGAGAAGGCTTTCTCCTCGGATATCCACGTGCGTGGCAACGAGATCACCATTACCGGCGCTCCGGCTGAGAACGAGCTCGCCGCCAGGTTGTTCSCTGAGCTCATCGCGCTGCTCGACGCCGGGACGGAGCTCAGCCCGCAGCATGTCGACCATTCGCTGGCGATGCTGCGCAGCGGCGCCGAGGAGCGGCCGGCCGAGGTTCTCACCCTCAACATCCTCTCCAGCCGGGGCCGGACGATACGGCCGAAGACGCTGAACCAGAAGCGGTACGTCGACGCGATCGACCAGCACACCATCGTTTTCGGGATCGGGCCGGCCGGCACCGGCAAGACCTACCTCGCCATGGCGAAGGCCGTTCAGGCGTTGCAGGCCAAGAAGGTGAACCGGATCATTCTGACCCGCCCCGCGGTCGAGGCGGGGGAACGCCTCGGGTTCCTGCCGGGGACCCTGTACGAGAAGATCGATCCCTACCTGCGGCCGCTCTACGACGCGCTGCATGACATGATCGATCCGGACTCGATCCCGCGGCTGATGCAGAGCGGCACGATCGAGGTGGCCCCACTGGCCTACATGCGCGGCCGGACGCTGAACGACGCCTTCATCATCCTCGACGAGGCCCAGAACACCTCGCCGGAACAGATGAAGATGTTCCTTACCCGGCTCGGCTTCGGCGCGAAGATCGTCGTTACCGGGGACRTGACCCAGGTCGACCTCCCCAGCGGCACCCGCAGCGGGCTGCGGGTGGTCCGGGAGATCCTCGACGGCCTCGGCGACGTCCATTTTGCATCCCTGACCAGCTCCGATGTGGTTCGGCACCGGCTCGTGAGCGAGATCGTCGACGCCTACGCCCGCTGGGACGCGGCCAGTGCGCCGCCACCCGCTCCGGCCCGGTCTGCTCGTCGGGACCGACGGTGACCGTCGCCGCGGTCGGAGAGGACCGCTGATGGCCGTATTCGTTGCCAACGAGTCGGGCGCGAGTGACGTCGACGAGGTGAGGCTGGCCGCGCTCGCCCGGTTCGTGCTCGACGCCATGAAGGTGAACCCGCTCGCCGAGCTCTCGGTGATGCTGGTAGAGCCGAAGGCGATGACCGATCTGCACGTCCGGTACATGGGCGAGGAGGGTCCGACCGACGTCCTGTCCTTCCCGCAGGACGATGCCTTTGACGCCTCGTGGTCGGAGTCGGTCGACGACGATCCGACTACCCTGCTCGGCGACGTCGTGCTGTGCCCGGACGTCGCGCGGCGGCAGGCGGAGCAGGCCGGTCACTCCTTCGATCGCGAGCTGTCCCTGCTGTGCACCCACGGCATCCTGCACCTGCTCGGCTACGACCACGCCGAGCCGGACGAGGAACGCGAGATGTGGAAGGTACAGAGCCAGCTGCTCGCGTCGTGGGACGGCGCGGACGGCGCGGACGGCGCCCGCGGTGCCGCGGACGGCGGCGAGGGCCGCCGTGGTGACCAGGGCCGCCGTGGTGACCAGGGCCGTGGCGGTGGCGCCGGAGAGCCCCCTGCCGCGCCCGCACGCTGACCCGGCACAAGGGGGTCCGCATGAGTTCCGGTGATCTTTTTCTCGTCTTCATCGCCGTGATGGGCTCGCTTGCCGCGGCGGGTCTCGGCGGCATCGACGCGGCCCTGACCCGGGTCTCCCGGGTGACGGTCGAGGGTTTCTCCCGCCAGGGCCGGGCCGGCGCCCGGAACCTGGCGACCGTCGTGGCCGATCCGGGCCGCTACCTCGCGCTGCTGCTGCTCCTGCGCATCGTCGCGGAGATGCTCGCCGCGGCCTGTATCACGGTGCTGTTCGTGCACGCCTACGGGGCCGGGTTCGCCGCGATCGGCCTMGGGACGCTGGCCTCGACCCTGGTCGCGTACATCCTCGTCGGGGTGATGTTCCGCACCCTGGGCCGCCAGCACGCCCCTGCGGTGGCGTTGGCCAGCGCCGGTCTCACGGTCCGGCTGGCGCGGATCTTCGGGCCGTTGCCCCGGCTGCTGATCGCGTTCGGCAACGCGGTCACCCCCGGTCCTGGTTTCCGGGATGGTCCCTTCGCATCCGAGGCCGAGCTGCGCGATCTCGTCGACCTCGCCGAGGAGAACGAGGTCATCGAGCGTGAGGAACGCGACATGATCGCGTCGGTGTTCGAGCTCGGGGACACCCTGGTGCGCGAGGTGATGGTGCCGCGTCCGGACATGGTCTTCATCGAGTCGACGAAGACCGTCCGGCAGGCTCTCGCGCTGGCCCTGCGCAGCGGCTTCTCGCGGATCCCCGTCATCGGGGAGAGCGTCGACGACGTGGTGGGGATCGCCTTCCTCAAGGACATGGTCCGCCGGGAACGGGAGGGGGGCGAGGATGGTGCGATCGCCGAGATCATGCGTTCACCCGCACTCGTGCCCGAGAGCAAGCCCGCGGACGACCTGCTCCGTGAGATGCAGGCGTCGCGTACCCACATGGCGATCGTCATCGACGAGTACGGTGGAACCGCCGGACTCGTMACCATCGAGGACATCCTTGAGGAGATCGTCGGTGAGATCACCGACGAGTACGACAACGAGGTTCCGCCGGTGGAGTGGATCGACGCCAACACCGCGCGGGTGACCGCCCGGCTCGACGTCGACGATCTGGCGAAGCTGTTTGACTTCGACGTGGACGACCTGCCCGGTGCGGATGACAGCCTCACCGTCGGTGGCCTGCTGGCCACGGCCCTGGGACGGGTGCCCATCCCGGGTGMGACGGTCACGGTCGGTGGGTTGCGGCTGTCGGCGGAACGGGCCGCCGGCCGGCGTAACCAGATTGGCACCGTGGTCGTCCAGCGGTTGCCGCATCCGTCGAACGGCGACGACGGCTCGCCGCCTCCCCGATCCGACGACGGCGGCGAACCMGTGCGCAGCTCGTCGTCGGACAGAAAGGTGAATTCGTGACCGCCGACGCGACCCGGTCGGGAACCGTGCCTGCCGATGGCAACTCGGCCGACGGCGCCCCGGCTCTCGACCTCGCCGCAGAGGACGCGAAGCTCGTGGTGCTGGCCAGGGCGGCGCGGCTGCGTGCCTACGCCCCCTCGGGCGACCCTGCGGAGGGTGCGGCGCTGCGCGACACCGACGGTCGCACCTACGCGGCGGCGACTCTCGGCCTGGGCCGGGCCGAGCTAGCGATCTCGGCGCTGCGCGCGGCGGTGGCCGCCGCGGTCTCCAGCGGCGCCCGCCGGTTCGAAGCCGCCGCGGTGGTCACGCAGAAGGACGAGCTCGACCGCGCCGACCTGGCGACGTTGGCCGAGTTCGGCGCCGGGATCCCGGTGTTCCTCGCCGGCTCGGACGGCGTCGCCCGGACCAGGGTGACCACCTAGCGTGTCGACAACGACCTCGGTGCCGTTCCGGGCCGGCTTCGCCTGCCTCGTCGGGCGACCCAACGCCGGCAAGTCGACGCTGACGAACGCGCTGGTAGGGACGAAGGTCGCCATCACCAGCGGGCGACCACAGACCACTCGGCACGCCATCCGCGGCATCGTCCACCGCGACGACGCCCAGCTCGTCCTGGTCGACACCCCGGGGTTGCACCGGCCRCGCACGCTGCTCGGGCAGCGRCTCAATGACGTGGTGCGGGCCACGCTGTCCGAGGTCGACGTCGTCGGTTTCTGCATGCCCGCGGACGAGCCGGTCGGCCGGGGGGACCRCTTCATCGCCGAGGAGCTGTCCCGGCTGCCCAAGCGCACCCCGGTGGTCGCCATCCTCACCAAGACAGACCGGGTCGCCGATCCCGATCGGATCGGCGCCCGCCTGCTCGAGATCGCCGGGCTCGGCGAGTTCAGTGACATCGTTCCAGTCAGCGCGGTGCGCTCCTACCAGGTCGACGTGCTTGCCGACGTGCTTGTCGCCCGGCTGCCCGCCGGGCCCGCGCTGTACCCCGGTGGGGAGCTGACCGACGAACCGGAACAGGTGATGGTCGCCGAACTCGTCCGTGAGGCCGCGTTGGAGGGGGTCYGCGACGAGTTGCCGCACTCGCTCGCCGTCGTGGTGGAGGAGATGGTCTCCCGGGAGGGCAGGCCGGCGCAGCGTCCTCTCCTCGACGTCCGGGTGAACGTCTTCGTCGAGCGGCCCAGCCAGAAGGCGATCGTCATCGGGACCGGCGGATCCCGCCTCAAGGAGGTCGGTTCYCGCGCCCGCACGCAGATCGAGGCGCTGCTCGGTACCCCGGTCTTCCTCGATCTACATGTCAAGGTCGCCAAGGACTGGCAGCGCGATCCGCGCCAGCTGCGTCGCCTGGGGTTCTGAGCCGGCTCGCCGCCGGCCCCACCGAGGCGCCGTCAGCACCGCATCCATGCCGCATCCATGCCGCAATGTACTGMCATACCTACCCCCCGGCTATGGACCGGGATGTCCTGCGGGTTCCTCAGGAGAACATCCGGCCGGTACCGGCCATCTGCCGGGCGACCTCGCTTCACCGCATGAACTCGGGACCGTGCAACCATGGGCGGGTGCCGGTGTATCGCGACGAAGGTGTCGTCCTACGCACGGCCCCCCTCGCCGAGGCCGACCGCATCATCACCGTGCTCACCCGTCGGACCGGTCGGGTGCGGGCCGTCGCCAAGGGTGTCCGCAAGACGTCCTCGCGGTTCGGGTCGCGGCTGGAGCCGGGCACGTACGTCGATCTGCTGCTGCATTCCGGCCGGGCGCTGGACACGGTCACCCAGGCGGACATCATCTCTCCCTACGGCGCCACGATCGCCGTTGACTACCCGAGGTACACTGCGGCCGCGGTGATGCTCGAGACCGCCGAGCRGTTGACCAGCGAKGAACSCCAGCCCGCCCTGCGGCTGTTCCTCCTGCTCGTGGGTGGTCTGCGTACGCTCGCCGGCGGCGAGCGCCCACCCGCGCTCGTCCTCGACGCGTTCCTGTTGCGGGCGCTCGCGGTGTCCGGGTATGGGATGGCCCTGGACCACTGCGCGCGTTGCGGTGGGCCCGGGCTGCACCTGTCGTTGTCCGTGCCGGGCGGYGGCGTAGTGTGCCCGCAATGTCGCCCGCACGGTGCGGCGTCGGTGTCCGCGGGTGCGGTGCGGCTGCTCGCGGATCTGTTGCGCGGTGACTGGGACGGTGCACTGGTCAGTGACGCCCGCGCCCGGCGGGAGGCCGGTGGCATCGCCGCCGCCTATCTCCAGTGGCATCTCGAACGCGGGCTTCGCGCACTGCCTTATCTGGAGAGGGCGTGACGCGGCCGGGCGCCGTGGTGGAGGTCTTGCGTGTGGGCCGGGACGGTCATCCCCGCGAGGCGGGCCGGGCGGCCTGGGTGCGACCGCCGGSGAACGGGACCATGAGAGCGGGACGGCGGTGGGACGGGCCGTGGCGGAAGGACGAGGACGGACATGGTGAGGCGGAAAGCGGCGGTGGGTGCGTCCGGCGCGACCCGGCGCCGACGGGGGGACGATGTGGTGATGGCTGGGACCGGCAGGACGGATTGCGGCGTGAAGCCGCCCCGGACGGGTGCGGGGAGGTAGGCGGTGGCGCTGCGTAATGATGTGAAGACGCGGTTTCGCGATCCGCATCCCCATCCCTCCGGCGCGCGACCTCCGGTCCTGCCGTCGCGTCTCGTCCCGCGGCATGTGGGCATCGTCATGGACGGCAACGGACGGTGGGCGAAGATGCGCGGGCTGGCGCGAACAAAAGGACACGAGGCCGGCGAGGACGCCCTGTTCGACTGCGTCGAGGGCGCGATCGAGCTCGGGGTCCGATGGTTGTCGGTGTTCGCTTTCTCCACGGAGAACTGGAAACGGTCACCGGACGAGGTGGCGTTCCTGATGCGCTTCACCGACGGGGTGTTCGGCCGGCGCATCGAGGACATGCACGCGCTCGGTGTGCGGGTTCGCTGGGCGGGTCGTCGTCCCCGGCTGTGGGGGAACGTGATCAGGCGGCTGGAGTCGTCCGAGGAACGTACCCGTGACAACGACCGGCTCACCTTGGTGATGTGCGTGAACTACGGCGGCCGGGCCGAGATCGCCGATGCCGCGGCGGCGATCGCCCGGGACGTGCGGGAGGGCCGGCTGCGCGTCGATCGGATCGATGAGGCGACCATCGGCCGTTACCTGGACGAGCCCGACATGCCCGATCTGGACCTCGTCATTCGGACTTCCGGGGAGCAGAGGCTCAGCAACTTCCTGCTCTGGCAGGCCGCCTATGCCGAGTTCTCGTTCGTCGAGACGCTCTGGCCGGACTTCGACCGGCGCGATCTGTGGTCCGCCTGTGAGGACTTCGCCCGACGGGACCGGCGCTACGGCGGAACCGTCGCCCATCACGTCTGATGCCCGGGCCCGACGTTCCGACCGTGCCCGACGTTCCGACCGTGCCCGACGTTCCGACCGTGCCCGACGTTCCGACCGTGCCCGACGTTCCGACCGTGCCCGACGTTCCGACCGGACCCGACGTTCCGACCGGACCCGACGCTTCCACCGTGCCCGACTGGGCGGCGCCGACGGCCGGTGCTCCGGTCGTCGCCCAGATCGCCTTCGCCGTGCCCGGGGACGCCGTACCGGGGGACGCCGTGCCGGGCGGGGCGGGGTTCGCCGCGGCGGCACGTCCGGCGCTTGACGCGCTCGCCCGGGCCCCGGGATTTCGTGGTGGGCGGATCGCCCAGGCGCTCGACGAACCCGGCTCGTGGCTGATGACCACCGAGTGGGACGGGCCGGGCGCGTGGCGTCGCGCGTTGTCCGCCTTCGAGGTGCGATACGCGCTGACGCCGCTGCTCGTCTTCGCGGTTGACGGGCCTGGCACCTTCGAGGTGCTGGTGTCGGTGGACGGGCCGGGCGGCTCGGCGCGGACCCATCGGTCCGACCGTACGCCGGACGCCGACACCGCGGCCCCCGGCGAGCCGCCGCGCTCCGTCGGTGCGCCGGGCGCCGGCCGGCCGTGACCAACCGCGGGATTGTCGGTGGGTACCGGTAGCCTCGACTCAGCATCATGGAATCTACGATCTATGGATTGTGGATCTATGATTTGCAGATCTATTGATCATGAATCTATGGATCATGGATTCGGAGTGTCGATGTCCCGTGGACAGTCCCCTCCCTGATCGCCTGACCGCTCTCTTCGGACACCGGTCGCCGGCGGACCGGTGTCCGGTCCCCGGAGCCGGGGTGTCCCGCACCACTCGTGACCGCGACAGCGAAATGCCGAGGCTCGCTCGATGTTGACCATGCAGGACGCGCTGCTGGCGCTGACCCGTTACTGGACCGACCGTGGCTGCATGATCGTACAGCCGTTCAACACCGAGGTCGGCGCCGGTACGCTCAACCCAGCCACGGTGCTGCGGGTGCTCGGACCGGAGCCGTGGCGGGTCGCGTACGTCGAACCTTCGGTCCGTCCCGACGACTCCCGCTACGGCCACAACCCGAACCGGCTGCAGACCCACACCCAGTTCCAGGTCATCCTCAAACCGGATCCGGGTAACCCCCAGGAGCTCTACCTGGGTAGCCTCGCGGCGCTCGGCATCGACACCGCCGCCCACGATGTCCGGTTCGTCGAGGACAACTGGGCCTCGCCCGCGTTCGGTGCCTGGGGGCTGGGCTGGGAGGTCTGGCTCGACGGCCTGGAGATCACCCAGTTCACCTACTTCCAGCAGGCCGGTGGCCAGACGCTCGACACCGTCAGCGTCGAGATCACCTATGGCGTGGAACGCATCCTCATGGCCCTGCAGGGCGTCCGCCACTTCAGCGAGATCGCTTACGCCCCCGGCATCTCCTACGGCGAGGTGTTCGGCCAGGCCGAGTACGAGATGTCCCGGTACTACCTCGACGACGCCGACATCGACACCGTGCGCCGGCTCTACGCCGACTACGCCGCCGAGGCCCGCCGGCTCATCGACGCCCGGCTGCCCGTCCCCGCGCACTCCTACGTGCTGAAGTGCTCGCACGCCTTCAACATCCTCGACTCCCGGGGCGCGGTCTCTACCACCGAGCGGGCCACYTCCTTCGCGCAGATGCGTGGACTGTCGCGGGAGGTCGCGACGCTGTGGCGGGACCGTCGCGAGGAGCTCGGCCATCCCCTCGGGGCGGCTTCCCCGCCACCGGCCGCGGTGCCCGCCGCGGTGACCACCCGGGCCGAGGAGCCGGCCACCCTGCTGTTCGAGATCGGGACGGAGGAGCTCCCGGCGGCCGAGGTGACCCGGACCGTCGAGGCGGTGYGCGCCGGCCTCGTTGAGCGGCTGGCGGCCACCCGCCTCACGCACGGTGCGGTCCGGGTGCTGGGCACTCCCCGGCGCATCGTGGCGATCGTTGACGAGGTGGCGCCCCGGGAACCGGACGTCGAGCGGGTCGTCCGCGGCCCGCGCGTCTCGGCCGCCTACGACGCCGCCGGCGCGCCGACGAAGGCCGCCGTCGGGTTCGCGCGTGGTCAGGGTGCGGATCCCGCCGGCCTCCAGGTCGTCACCCACCGCGGTGTCGAGCATGTCGCGCTCGTGCGCACCGAGGCCGGCCGGGACGCCGCCCGGGTGCTGGCCGGGGTGCTCGGTGAGCTGGTGGTGGGGCTGCGCGCGGAGCGCAACATGCGCTGGAACGATCCGACCTTGTCGTTCAGCCGGCCGGTGCGCTGGCTGCTCGCCCTGCTCGGCGAGACCGTGGTGCCGGTGACGGTGTCGACGCTCGCGGCCGGTCGGACCACCCGCGGCCACCGGCGGGCCGGCTCCCCGCCGCTGGACGTGCCGAGCGCGTCCGGCTACCCAGAACTGCTCGCTGCCCGGTCGATCCTGCTCGACCCGGTGGTTCGCCGCGAGCTCGTCGTCGAGGAGGCGGCCAAGCTCACCGCGGACTCCGGCGGTCACATCGACCTCGTCGCCGAGGCGGACGTGCTCACCGAGGTGGCGAACCTCGTCGAGTTCCCGTGCCCGATCCTCGGGTCCTTCGAGGAACGCTTTCTGGACCTGCCGGCGGAGATCCTCACCACCGTCATGCGCAAGCACCAGCGCTACCTGCCGGTGCGTGACGCCGCCGGGCGGCTGCTGCCGTCGTTCGTAGCCGTCGCCGATGGTAAGGTCGACCAAGCGCTGGTCCGCGCCGGCAACGAGGACGTCATCCGGGCCCGGTTCACCGACGCCGCGTTCTTCTACGACGCCGACATCACGGTGCCGCTCGAGACGTTCCGGGCGGAGCTCGCGAAGCTGACGTTCGAGCAGCGGCTCGGCTCCGTCGCGGACCGGGCCGACCGCATCGCGGCGCTGGCGCGTGACCTCGCCGAGGAGATCGACCTCGGTGAGGACGACCGGGCCACCCTGGACCGGGCGGCCGCGCTCGCCAAGTTCGATCTGGCCACCCAGATGGTCATCGAGCTGTCGAGCCTCGCCGGCACGATGGCGCGGGAGTATGCCCGCCGGGCCGGTGAGCCCGAGGCGGTCGCCGTCGCCCTCTTTGAGATGGAGCTGCCCCGCCGGGCCGGTGACCAGCTGCCCGATACCGCCCCCGGTGGCCTGCTGGCCCTCRCCGACCGGCTCGATCTGCTTGTCGGGCTGTTCGCGCTCGACGCGGCCCCCACGGGGAGTTCGGATCCGTTCGGGTTGCGCCGGGCCGCGCTCGGGGTCGCCGCGATCCTGGGCAGCCGGCCTGAGCTCGCCGGCCTCACCGTCACCGGCGCGCTGGCCCGCGCCGCCCGGCTCACCCCGGTGCCGGTGTCCGCCGAGGCGCTCGAGGCCGCCGAGACGTTTGTCCGTGGCCGCTACGTCCAGCAACTACTCGATACCGGAGTGGACCACCGCCTGGTCGGCGCGGTCGGGCCGCTCACCGGCACGCCGGCCCGCGCGGCCGCCACCTTGGTGACACTGCGGCAGCTCGTCCAGGGGGAGTCCGCACCCGCCGCCGGCTTCGCCGCCCTGGCCGCCGCGTTGCAGCGGGTCCGCCGGATCGTGCCGGCCGGGACCCCGGCGGTGCTCGACGCGCAGCGCCTCACCGAACCCGCCGAGATCGACCTGCTGGAGGTCGTGACGGCGCTCGTCCGGCGGCTCGCGTCCTCCGGCGCCGATTCGGCTGTCACCGCGGAGACGGCGGCCGGAGCGATCTCCCTTGATGAGCTGGTCGTCGCAGCCGGAGACCTGCCGGCCGCCGTCGACGCGTTCTTCGACGCGGTGATGGTGATGGCCGACGACCCGGCGGTGCGGGCGGCGCGGCTCGGTCTGCTGGCCTGGATCCGGGACCTGACGACCGGAGCTCTCGACTGGGAGGCTCTCGGYTCGCTGTCCGCCTCCGGTCGCTGATCATGGGCATTCTGGCTGCGCATACCGTTACCGCGGGTTAGCGTCTGGGTATCACTCCGGGGCGGAAGGGACGACCATGGCGCGCTACGTGTATGGCTTCCACCAGGGCAACAAGGACATGAAGGATCTTCTCGGTGGTAAGGGTGCGAACCTCGCCGAGATGACGAATCTCGGCCTGCCTGTCCCGCCCGGGTTCACTATCAGCACCCAGGCATGCCGGGAGTACCTTGCCGGCGGCGAACCGGTCGGGCTACGGGCGGAGATCGATCATCATCTTGCCACCCTGGAGACCGCCCGGGGACGGCGGCTCGGCCAGGCCGACGATCCGCTGCTGGTGTCGGTGCGTTCCGGCGCGAAGTTCTCCATGCCCGGGATGATGGACACCATTCTGAACATCGGCCTGACCGATCAGGCCGTCTTGGGCCTGGCCGARCAGTCAGGTTCGCCGCGGTTCGCCTGGGACTCCTACCGCCGGCTGCTGGCCATGTTCGGCCGGACCGTCCTCGGCGTCGGCGAGCCGTCGTTCGACGCGGCCCTCGAGGCGGCGAAGCGGGCCAAGGGCACCAGTAGCGACCTCGACCTCGACGAGAACGACCTGCGGGCGCTCGTCGCGACCTACCAGCGGATCGTGCTCGAGCGCACCGGCCGCCCCTTCCCCCAGGATCCCCGCGAGCAGCTGGATCTCGCGATCCGAGCGGTGTTCGACTCCTGGAACGGGCCGCGGGCCCGGCTGTACCGCCGTACCGAGCGCATTCCGGACGATCTCGGGACGGCAGTGAGCGTCGTCGCGATGGTGTTCGGCAACCTTGGAACGGATTCGGGCACCGGGGTGGCCTTCACCCGGGATCCGGGCAGCGGCGAACCCGGCGTGTACGGAGACTATTTGCCCAATGCCCAGGGCGAGGATGTGGTGGCCGGGATCCGTAACCCGGTTCCCCTCGCCGAGCTGGAGCGGATCGACCCGGCATCCTTCACCGAACTGCGCGAGATCATGACGCGCCTGGAGAAGCACTACCGGGACCTGTGCGACATCGAGTTCACGATCGAACATGGCAGGTTGTGGATCCTGCAGACCCGCGTCGGCAAACGCACTGCCGCGGCGGCTTTCCGGATCGCCGCCATGCTCGCCGAAGGCGGTGTCATCGACGACGACGAGGCGCTGTGCCGGGTGAGCGGCGACCAGCTCGCCACCCTGATGTTCCCGCGCTTCGACGACACGGCCCGGCCCGCCCCGATCGCGACGGGAGTGAACGCCGCGCCCGGGGCGGCGGTGGGGGAGGCCGTCTTCGACGCCGCCGAGGCGGTGCGGGTGGCGGCCGAGGGCCGACCGGTCATCCTCGTCCGCCGCGAGACGAATCCCGATGACCTCGCGGGCATGCTCGCGGCGCGCGGAATCCTGACCTCCCGAGGCGGCCGGACGTCGCATGCCGCCGTCGTCGCCAGAGGATTGGGCCGGACCTGCGTGTGCGGGGCCGAGGAGATCGAGGTCGATCCCGCCGGTCGCCGCCTCACCACCGGGCGGGGCGTGGTCGTGCGGGAGGGGGACATCCTCTCCATCGACGGGACCATCGGCGCGGTATACCCCGGTTCCGTACCACTCGTCCCGTCACCAGTCGTCGAGTACTTCGAGGCCGGCCGTCCCGACCATCCCCGGCCGGGCGGGGACCTGGTCGCCGCCGTGGATCGGCTGATGCGGCACGCCGACCGGTCCCGCCGGCTGCGGGTCCGCGCGAATGCCGACACCGGGCCGGACGCCGCGCGGGCCCGCCGGTTCGGCGCCGCGGGCATCGGGCTGTGCCGCACCGAGCACATGTTCCTCGGGGATCGTCGTACCCTGGTCGAGCAGATGATCCTCGCGGGAACGCCGGCTGAGCGGACCGAGGCGCTCAGCCGGCTGYTTCCCCCGCAACGGGAGGATTTCGTCGAGATCTTCACCGCGATGGACGGTCTGCCCGTCACGGTCCGGCTGCTCGATCCGCCGTTGCACGAGTTCCTCCCGGACCTCACCGAGCTGTCCGTGTCGATCGCCGCCGCGGACGCCGCCGGAAGGCCGGTCGACGACGCCGACCGGGAGAGGCTGGCGGTCCTGCGCAGCATGCACGAGACCAACCCGATGCTGGGTCGCCGCGGCGTCCGACTCGCTCTCACCGTCCCGGGGCTGGTGGARCTGCAGGCGCGGGCGATCGCCGAGRCGCTGGTGCGCTGCCGCCGCGTAGGCGGTGATCCCCGTCCCGAGATCATGGTTCCGTTCATCTCCACCGCGACGGAGCTGGATGCCATCCGGGACCGGGTGCGCGGGGTGCTGGCCGAGGTCGGCACCGAGAGCGGCCTGGAGATCGACCTGCCGATCGGCACGATGATCGAGGTTCCGCGGGCGGCGCTCACCGCGGACCAGATCGCCCGCCGCGCCGAGTTCTTCTCGTTCGGCACCAACGACCTCACCCAGCTGCTCTGGGGTTTCTCCCGGGATGACGTCGAGGCATCGTTGCTGCCGCGCTACCTCGACCTCGGCATCCTCGCCGGGTCGCCGTTCGCGTCGGTGGACCGCGACGGGGTGGGCGCCCTGATGAGGACGGCGGTCCGGGCTGGGCGGGGCGCTCGGCCCGATCTCGGCCTCGGCGTCTGTGGCGAGCACGGCGGCGATCCCGATTCCGTGCACTTCTTCGCCGAACTCGGGCTCGACTACGTCTCCTGTTCGCCGTTCCGGGTGCCGGTGGCCCGGCTGGAGGCCGGGCGTGCCGCGGTTCTCGGCCGGTCGACGGTCGGGTGAGTTTCCGCCTGGCCCGTTTCCTGCCCTTTCCGGGCCGGGATCCCGATCGGGGCTGGGCGGATGAAGGGGGCAGTTGCCCTGTGATGTCGGTCGTGTGCCCATAGGGACGCTACTGTTCGTTCGTGTGGGCCTGTCCCGTCCTCGTCTCATCGTCAACCCGTTTCGCGTGACCTGGTACCGCGTGCCATGGTGGCGTTGGATGATGCGGGCGGTGGCGGCTGTCCTCCTCGGCATCATGGTTCTCGCCGTGGTGACGTTTCTGCAGGTCTGGTGGGTGGGCAGGGAGGATCACCGGCCCCGGTCCGACGTCCTCGTGGTGCTCGGTGCTTCGCAGTACGACGGKCGTCCCTCGGCGGTCCTCGCCGCCCGTCTCGACCACGTGCTGGAGCTCTACCGGGAGGGAATCGCCCCTCAGGTGATCACAGTCGGTGGGAAGCAGCCGGGCGACCGTTACACCGAGGGCGAGGCCAGTGCGACCTATCTGCGGCAGCGGGGTATCCCCCCGGATCGGGTGCTCGTCCTACCCGAGGGTTCGAACACGCTCGGGTCGCTGACCGCCGTAGCCGGGTTGATGAACTCGCGGCACTGGCACACCGCCGTGCTGGTCACCGATCCCTGGCACAGCCTGCGTTCTCGGACGATGGCCCGTGACCTMGGTGTTGACGCCGTCACCTCCCCGGCCGACCGGGGGCCGGCCGTCCACGGCTTCGGCACGCAGGTCCGGTACATCATCCGCGAGGGGATCGGTTACCGGTGGTACCAGCTCTTCCGCCAGGCATCACCACCTTCGGCGACCACCCGGGCCGTCTGACACCGGGTCGACGTTCGTCGGCAGCAGCGGATACGAACCCGTGACGCCTCTGACATATCAAGGCCCGCTTCGGCCCTCTTTGCCGTCGGCCGCCGCTGATACGGTTCGGATCGCCGGGTGAGGGGGTAGTGCGACACGTGGTAGTGAGGCAAAGCGGCGGAGTCGGCTGCCCGCGGCGCGAGAGAACCCTCCGGAGATTACCTTCCGGGTGTGGAACGACACTGTAAGGAGACTGGTGTGGCAACTCCCGTATCCGAGAGCACGGTCGGGACGGCCGACCTGGAGACGGTTCGGGAACTCGCGCAGCAACTGCGGGTCGACTCGGTGCGCAGCAGCACCTCGGCGGGTTCCGGGCATCCCACCTCGTCGATGTCGGCCGCGGACGTGCTGGCGGTTCTCGTCGCGCGCCACCTTCGGTACGACTGGGACAACCCGGCGGACCCGGYGAACGATCATCTGATCTTTTCGAAGGGGCACGCATCCCCGCTGATCTACTCCATCTTCAAGGCGGTCGGGGTCGTCGGTGACGACGAGTTGATCAATGGTTACCGCCGTTTCGGTGAGCGGCTTCAGGGCCACCCGACGCCTGTCCTGCCGTGGGTCGACGTCGCGACCGGGTCGCTCGGGCAGGGCCTGCCCGACGGCGTGGGCGTCGCGCTCGCCGGTAAGTACCTGGACAAGGTGCCCTACCGGGTCTGGGTGATCTGCGGTGACAGCGAGATGGCGGAGGGCTCGGTCTGGGAGGCACTGGACAAGGCCTCCTACTACAACCTCTCCAACCTCATCGCGATCGTCGACGTCAACCGGCTCGGCCAGCGCGGCCCGACCGAGCTCGGCTGGGACCTCGACACCTACGCCAGGCGGGTGGAGTCCTTCGGCGCCCGCGCGGTCGTCGTTGACGGCCACGACATCGCCGCGATCGACGCGGTGCTCGCCGACGCCGAGGACGTCACCCGGCCGACCGTCATCCTCGCCCGCACCCGCAAGGGCGAGGGCTTCTCCGAGACCGCGGACGTCGAGGGCTGGCACGGCAAGCCGTTCCCCGCCGACATGGCCGACCGCGCCATCGCCGAGCTCGGCGGCCTGCGCGACCTGCGGGTTCGCGGTCCGGTGCCGCCCGCGGACCTCCCCCGACCGGCGCCGGTCGAGCGGCCCGTCATCACACTGCCCACCTACGATCTCGGCGCCAAGGTGGCGACTCGGCGCGCCTACGGCCAGGCGCTCGCCGCGCTCGGAGCCCGCACCGACGTGGTGGCGCTCGACGCGGAGGTCRGCAACTCGACCTACTCCGAGGACTTCGCCAAGATCTACCCGGACCGCTTCTTCGAGATCTTCATCGCCGAGCAGCAGCTCGTCGCGGCGGCGGTCGGGCTGTCGGTGCGTGGCTACGTGCCCTTCGCCTCCACGTTCGCGGCGTTCTTCTCCCGGGCCTACGACTTCATCCGGATGGCGGCGATCTCCCAGGCCGACATCCGGCTGTCCGGCAGCCACGCGGGAGTCGAGATCGGCGCCGACGGGCCGTCGCAGATGGCGCTCGAGGACATCGCCATGATGCGGGCGGTCGGCGGCTCGACGGTGCTCTACCCGAGCGATGCGACGTCCGCCGCGAAGCTCGTCGAGGCGATGGCGGATCTGCCCGGGGTCAGCTACCTGCGCACCACCCGTGGAGCCTACCCCGTGCTCTATGGCCCGGACGAGCCGTTTGCCCCCGGTGGTTCCAAGGTGCTCCGCCGATCGAATGCCGACACCGTCACGCTCATCGGTGCCGGTGTCACCCTGCACGAGTCGCTGGCCGCGGCGGACACCCTCGTGGCCGAGGGGATCGCGGCCCGCGTGATCGACCTGTATTCCGTGAAGCCGGTCGACGCGGCGACGCTCGCCGACGCCGCCCAGGCCACCGGCGGGCGCATCGTCGTCACCGAGGATCACTACCCGGAGGGTGGACTGGCCAGCGCGGTGCTGGAAGCGCTCAGCGACGGCGGCGTGCCGCTGTCGGTCCGTCATCTCGCGGTGCGGTCGCTGCCGGGTTCCGGGACGTCTCAGGAGCTCCTGGACGCGGCCGGCATCTCCGCGAGGCACATCGTCGAGGCCGCCCGCGACCTGCTGCGCTGACCCGTCCAGGGCCGGCGGCCGGCGGTCGAGAAGGCACGAGGCTGGGACATCCGGTGGGACCGGGGGAGATCCCCCCGGTCCCACCAGGCCGTCCCTCAGTCGTCTCCGGCTGGGGCGGGTGCTCCACCGAAGGTCATGTCGACCAGGGTGAGGTAGAGCCGGTCTGGACGCGGCAGGAACTGGATCTTGGAAAGCGCCTGGTCCTGGCCGGCGGACTCCACGACGAACTCGCCGTACCCGAGCAACCGGCCAAGCGGATCCCGGTTGTACGTGAGATCCGTGATCTTGGAAAGTGGCATCGTCTGGACCTTGCGGAAAAAGATCCCGGACACCTTCAGGAGCCGTTTGTCGGTGATCATAAGGTGCTCGAACTGCCAGTCGGCGACCCTCCACAGCATCCTCAAGATCATGAAGAGGGCGAAGTACCACAGCAGCGTGGTGATGATGCCGGCGTCGACGTCCTGCGAGGCGAACAGGATGTTCGCCACGAGCGCGAGCAGTACGGCCCCGACGGTCTGCAGGAAGATGGGCAGCAGGACCGCCCAGTGCAACCGCACCATCATCACCAGGCGTTCCTGGGATGCGAGGTACTTGGTGTCGCGCTGAGCCAGGTCCGGAAGCTGGAGTCTCACCACGCCGGCAGTGTCCCAGACATCAAGAGTGGCCGGGTAGCCATTACAGAGCGGTATCGGTTACGAACTGGGACACCCCGTTACCGACGGACTGCAGCCAGTCGAAGGCGCGGCCGACGATACTGGCCGCGCTGTTGGGCGCGGTCACCACGAAGAAGATGAGGAACGCGATCGCCCCATACCTAATGATCTTGTCCACGGCAGGCCTCCGGGCCGATTCGGGGAAGGGTGCGCACAAAGTATCGCCGCTGAGCTCGATGGAGGTCGCGGAATCGCGCCGATACTCTCAAACTCGTGGTCAGTGAGTGGTATGACACCTCGGACACGGCCCGTCGGATCGTGGAACGCCCGAAGGCCACACCGGCTCAGCGTCGTCCCTTCGCCCGGGACCGAGCCCGGGTGCTGCACTCCAGCGCGCTGCGCAGGCTGGCGGGAAAAACCCAGGTCGTGGGCCCGCTCGACGACGACTTCCCGCGTACCCGGCTGACCCACTCCCTGGAGACCGCCCAGGTGGGCCGGGAGCTCGCCGAGGAACTGGGAGCGGACCCCGACCTGGTCGAGGCGGCGTGCCTCGCGCATGATCTGGGTCATCCCCCTTTCGGGCATAACGGCGAGCTGGCGCTTGACGAGGCCGCAGCCGCCTGCGGTGGCTTCGAGGGCAACGCCCAGAGTCTGCGCGAGCTGACCAGGCTCGAAGTCAAGATCGTCGACTGTGACGGTCGCAGCGCGGGCCTGAACCTTACCCGGGCGACCCTGGACGCGGCGACGAAGTACCCGTGGCCGCGCCGCCCTGGGCCCCGGGCGGACAGCACGAAGTTCGGCGCCTACGCCGACGACCTGTCCGTGCTCCGCTGGGTCCGGGAGGGCGCACCGGCCGCCCGGCGCTGTATCGAGACGCAGATCATGGACTGGGCGGACGACGTGGCCTATTCGGTGCACGACCTCGAGGACGGGGTCGTTGCCGGACACATCGATCTGGCCGCCCTCGACGATTCCGGCCGCCGGGCGGAGCTCGCCGCCGCGACCGCCGTCCGCTACCCGGGGCCGTCCGCCGAGGCGGTGGCGGCCGCCCTGGGCACCCTGCGGTCCCAGCCCTGGTGGGTCCGCTCCGAGATCACCTCGGCCCGGGGCCAGGCCGCTCTGCGGGCGATGACCAGCGAGCTCATCGCCCGGTTCGCGCACAGCGCGGTCCGTGCCACCCGGGCGTGCCATCCCGACGGTCCGCTGTGGCGCTATGGCGCGGATCTGGTGGTGGATCCGGACACCGTGGCCGAGTGCGCGGCGCTCAAGGGGGTCACCGCCTGGTATGTGATGGAGCGGCCGGGTGCCCGCGCCCGGCAGTCCCGGCAGCGGGAGGTGGTCGCGGAGCTCGTGGCGATGCTCTCCCGGGGCGCGCCGGACGTGCTCGAGCCGTCGTTGCGCGCGGCCTACCGCATGGCCGCTGACGATGCGGCACGGCTACGGGTCGTCATCGACCAGGTGGCGCGTCTGACCGACGCCAGCGCCGAGCGGCGGTATGCGTTGCTGTGTGGACGACCGGCGCCGCGGGTCCTGTGAGCCACGAGCCCGGTGTGCGGGGGACCCGGTGCGAGAGGGGTTCGGTGCGTGCCGGATCCGTACGTGGTGGGTCCGTGTCCGCCGGATCCGTGCGTGGTGGGTTCGGTGGGTGTCCTCTGCTGGCCCGATGGCCCGACGGTGTTTCGGGTGTTCCCCCGTTCGGGGGGACACCCGCTCCCTCGGCTGGGGGAGCGAGCCGGCGCGCGGTCCGCGGCCCGACATCGCAGCTCGGCATGCACGTCACGGCCCCTGTCCCCAACATTCACGTGGCATGATCGGTAC
The DNA here is from genome assembly GCF_001756285.1 of Frankia sp. CgMI4. NCBI lineage: Bacteria > Bacillati > Actinomycetota > Actinomycetes > Frankiales > Frankiaceae > Frankia > Frankia sp. CgMI4. The sequence goes on along the minus strand of NZ_MAQZ01000051.1, from coordinate 33,681 downwards.
TGTCGTGCTTACGACACGTACCATCGCAGCGGTAGGACCGATGTGAGGGGCGCCGCGTCACTCGTCGACAGGCCGGGCAGGCCGGCGGGTGGTGGTCCTAGCATCGATCCGGYGGGAATGGACGTGGCAAACATATTGACGGGCACTCTGCCCCGGGCGAGCTACCTCTCGTTCGGGTACCCGCAGAGTCTCGACGCGGACTTGGGAGGGGCGGGTGGGGGGACGAATCCGTGACGCCGACGTCGCCCTGGTCCGGGAGCGCTCGCCGATTGCGGACGTCGTGGCCGAGCACGTACAACTGCGTCCGGCGGGGCGTAACGAGCTCGTCGGGCTGTGCCCGTTCCATGACGAGAAGTCACCCTCCTTCTACGTCAATGCGGCAACCGGCCTGTTCCACTGTTTCGGATGCCAGCAGGGTKGTGACGTCTACTCCTTCGTGCGGGAGATCGACGGGCTGACCTTCCGGGAGGCGGCGGAGCGCCTGGCGCGCCGGGCCGGGGTGGCGCTGACCTACGAGGGCGGTGGGACCACCGACCGTACGGTGTCCAGCCAGCGGCAGCGGCTGCTGGAGACGCACCGGGCGGCCGCCGAATTCTACGCCGAGCAGCTAGAGTCGCAGGCCTCCGCGCGCGCCGGCTGGGACTTCCTCGCTGCGCGGGGATTCGATCTCACCACGGCGGCGCGCTTCGAGGTCGGCTACGCCCCGACCGGCTGGGACACCCTCACTCGGCATCTGCTCGCCCGGCGCTTCACCGGCGAGGAGCTGGTGCTCGGGGGGCTGGCCAAACAGGGCGCCCGCGGGGGTCTGATCGACCGTTTCCATCATCGGCTGATGTGGCCGATCAGGGATCTCGCCGGTGAGGTGGTCGGCTTCGGTGGGAGGCGCCTCGCCGAGGACGACGCCCCGAACGCCGGGCCGAAGTACCTCAACACGCCGGACACGCCGTTGTTCAAGAAGGCGAACCTGCTCTACGGCGCCGATCTCGCCCGCCGTGACATCGCCCGCCGCTACCAGGTCGTGGTGGTCGAAGGCTATACCGACGTCATGGCCTGCCATCTCGCCGGGGTCACCACGGCCGTGGCGACCTGTGGCACCGCCTTCGGCTCCGAGCACGTCGCGGTGGTCCGCCGGCTGCTCATGGACTCCGACGAGCGTCGCGGTGAAGTGATTTTCACGTTCGACGGCGACGCGGCCGGGCAGAAGGCGGCGCTACGCGCCTTCGAGCACGAGGAGCGCTTCGCCACCCAGACCTTCGTGGCGGTGGAGCCCTCCGGCCGCGACCCCTGCGAGCTGTGGATGAGCGGTGGCGACGGCGCCGTGCGGGATCTGGTGGCCAGCCGGGTGCCGCTGGTCGAGTTCGCGATCCGCGGGGTGCTCGACCGCTACGACCTCAACACCACCGAGGGCCGGCTCGCAGCCTTGGACGCCGCCGCGCCGCTGGTCAACCGGCTCAAGGACGCCGCGTTGCGGCACCGGTACGCGGTGAACCTGGACCGCTGGCTGGGTTTCCTCGACGAGCGGTTCGTGGTGGGCCGGGTGGCCGAGCACCGGTCGAGGCAGGGGGGCGAGCGGGCTGGTGCCCGTTCCGCGCCGATGCGCCGGCGCGGGGCGGGGGCCGATGACGCGGCGGTCATCGTGGAGCGTGAGGCGCTCAAGCTGGCCGTTCAGTATCCCGGGCTGGCGGGCCCGATGTTCGACACGCTGGGTCCGGAGATGTTCACTGTTCCCGCGCACCGTGCCGTCCGTGACCTCATCGCCGAGGCCGGTGGGGTGTGCGCGGGGCTGGCGAGGTCCGGTGAGGTCACCACCTGGGTGACCGAGCTGGCCGCGGCGGCTTCGGAGGAGGAGCTGCGACGCTTCGTCACTGCCCTTGCAGTGGAGAGGGTGCTGTGCGACCACGATGTGGATGATCGTTATGTCGACGAACAGATGTCGCGGGTACAGGAGTTGCATGTGACCCGTCGGATCACGGACCTGAAGTCGCGTGTGCAGCGGCTCAACGGGGTGACCGACGCCGAGGCCCTTCGCCGTGCGTTCGGCGAGCTGATCGCTTTGGAGCAGCACAAGCATCAACTCCGGGAGCGGGGCGTAGGTGCCGCGTAACCTRGGTCGATCCCGAGAAGGAAGTGACGAGATTCCGCCCATGAGTCCTACCGTCCTACCCCGCGAAGCCCAGGTGGACGAGGTCAAGGACCTCATCACCCGGGGCAAGGAGATCGGGTTCCTCACCACCGAGGATGTCACGGTCGCCATCCAGGCCGCGGAGCTGCCCCCGGAGCAGGCCGAGACGGTGCTGCAGGTGCTGAACGACGAGGGCATCGAGGTACTCGAGGCGGGAGGTGAGAGCCCCGACGAGGCGGATCTGCTGGCCCGCCGTCGCCGCGAGGAGGAGGAGCTCGCCCTCAAGGCGCCGACCTCCGACCCGGTGCGCATGTACCTCAAGGAGATCGGCAAGGTCCCCCTGCTCACCGCCGAGGAGGAGGTTGATCTTGCCAAGCGGATCGAGGCGGGGCTGTTCGCCTCCGAGAAGCTGGCGGTGGCCACCAAGAAAACTTCCCCGCAGATGCGGCGGGACCTCGAGGCCATCGAACGCGACGGGCAGATCGCCAAGCGCAAGCTGGTCGAGGCGAACCTGCGTCTCGTCGTCTCGATYGCCAAGCGGTACGTCGGGCGCGGCATGCTGTTCCTGGACCTCATCCAGGAGGGCAACCTCGGCCTGATCCGGGCGGTCGAGAAGTTCGACTACACCAAGGGCTACAAGTTCTCGACCTACGCCACCTGGTGGATCCGGCAGGCGATCACGCGGGCCATCGCCGACCAGGCACGCACCATCCGCATCCCGGTGCACATGGTCGAGACCATCAACAAGCTGATCCGCATCCAGCGGCAGCTCCTGCAGGACCTCGGCCGGGAGCCGAGTCCGGAGGAGATCGCCAAGGAGATGGATCTCACCCCGGACAAGGTGCGTGAGATCCTCAAGGTCTCACAGGAGCCGGTGTCGCTGGAGACCCCCATCGGTGAGGAGGAGGACTCCCACCTTGGCGACTTCATCGAGGACTGCGACGCCGTCGTCCCGGTCGACGCGGCCAGCTTCATCCTGCTTCAGGAGCAGCTCGACTCGGTCCTGCACACCCTGTCCGACCGGGAGAAGAAGGTCATCCAGCTGCGCTTCGGGCTCACTGACGGGCACCCGCGTACGTTGGAGGAGGTCGGGCGCGAGTTCGGGGTCACCCGGGAGCRCATCCGCCAGATCGAGTCGAAGACGCTGTCCAAGCTTCGGCATCCCTCCCGGTCGCAGAAGCTGCGCGACTACCTGGAGTAGGAGCGACCGGCAACCATTTCCGGCTGTTGGCCGCCGATAGCGTTATGGTTACCTCTGGTCGATATTTGATATTCGTAATCCGGATCCGGGAGTCACGCCGATCCGGTGGGAGCATCGGCCCGTGGCGCCCCCCGCCGGGTTCCGGTGCCCGTGGGCTGGACCGGGATGTCCCGGCCCTCGCTGGTCGGTAGCCGTCCGGTCAGGGCGGTGAAAACCGTGCGGAGGTAGTCGTCGGGCCGAGTGGCGGCCTCGGCCCACTCCGCGGCGCGCCGGCCGACGCGGGCCAGTCGCGCTCGGTCGGCGAGCATGCCGTGCAGGACGTCCGCCAGCGCCTGCGCCGACTCGTCCATCGGCGTCTGCCCGGTCACGCCGTCCTGGTAGGCGTCGTGGCTACCGCCTGAGGCGGGTCCGACCACCGCGCACCCGGCGAGCTGCGCCTCGAGCAGCACGATGCCGTAGCCCTCACCGCTGATCCGTGGCCCGCGCGAGCGGGTGCGGGTGCACAGCGCGAACAGGTCGGCGGTGGCGTAGAGGCGTGCCAACGCGTCGTCGGTCGGGGACTCGTGCAGCTCGGTGTCGGGGTGCGCGGACACCAGCTCATGCAGGGCCCCGGGTGCCGGGCCCTGCCCGGCGAACACCAGCCGGACCGGGCCGAGGGTGGCCCGGACGGACTCCACGGCCTCCAGCAGGACCCCCGCACCCTTGYCCACCCAGTCACTGAGCCGGAACACGCTCAGCATGGTCGGTACGGGGGACAACGGCCGGCGGCGGTTCGCCTCGGCCAGCAGGGTCGCCCGCCACGTCGGTGAGATGCCCGGCCGGAGGATGGGGGCCAGACCCAGCGTCGACAGCGCGCCGGCGCTGTAGGAACTGATCGTGACCGGGCGCAGGAGCGGGTCGGCGCGCAGGATCGCGCGGTCGGTGCGGCGCATGCCCCAGATGTCGGTGCCGTAGAGCAGCACCGGGCCGAGACGGGCCCGGGACAGTCGGAGGGCCGCCGCCGCGACAGGGATGAGGTTGGCGTGCCCGGCGACCACGCTGTCGGCCTGGCCGAAGCGGCGCGCCGCGGCGAGCGCGCGCGATGTGAAGCGCGCCCTGATCGCCGGGGTCAGCTCGACGCCTGGCTCCAGCATGTCGACCCGCAGGAGATCGGCCCCACCGGCCCGCAGTGTCTCCTCGATCGTCGAGAGATAACGCTCGATCCCGCCACCGAGGCCGCGGGAACTGCTCAGCAGTAGAACCCGGGCGGGTCGATCGGTGAGGGAGGCGGTCGGGGCGGTGGATCGACGCGAGATCTGCACGGAGAGTGATTTTAATGTCTCTCCAGGTGCTAGTCCTGTGCTGCGGAGCGTGTCATAGTAACGTTTCGAGTTCTCTTGACTGCCTGTAGCTTCTCCGATGATGGCGACAAGGGGTCGTGTATGGAAGCCGATCTGCGGTACCGCAACGGTGGTAACCCGCCTCTCCTCGATCTGATCGACATACCGGCGGGTAAGGCGCTGGATTGTGGGTGCGGAGCCGGGGACAACGCGCGGCTGCTGCGGGCCCGGGGCTGGCGGGTGACGGGGGTGACGATTGATCCGTCCGAGCGGGCCGCCGCCACGGCCGAGTGCGACCACGTCGAACTCGCTGATCTGAACGCCGGGCTGCCCTTCGTCCCCGACGGAAGTCACCAGCTCGTGCTGCTTTCCCACATCCTCGAGCACCTGGCGGATCCGGTGCCGTTGCTCGTAGAGGCCCGGCGGGCGCTGGCACCCGGCGGCCGGGTCCTGGTGGCGCTGCCGAACGTGCTGCACTACCGGCAGCGCGCACTGTTCCTGCGGGGTCGGTTTGAGTACACCGAGACCGGTCTCATGGACGCTACCCACCTGCGGTTCTACACTGTCAACTCGGCCCGGCGGCTGTTGGAGGACAACGGACTGCGCATCGTCGCCACCGCCACCACCGGTGGTCTGCCGTGGTGGCGCACCCGTGAGCTGCTCCCCGGGGAGCTGGTGCGGCGGTGGGATCGTCGCGTTCTGGACCGGTGGCCGAACATGTTCGGCTGGCAGGCGCTGTTCCTCGCGGCGCCACAGGTGACGCGCCGGACCGGCGCATCCGGCGTTGCCGTGGTGCGGCAACGGTCCGCGCCGTCTGGTGACCAGCCCGACTACGGCCAGCTTGTCCAGTGAGCGGCGCGCGGCTCGTCGTCACGTGCCTCTCCCGGCGGGGGAAGCATCGAGAGACCGTCCAGCAGGCCGTGGAGGACGAGGGCCGAGGTCCGGGTGCCGTGCCCGAGGAGCATGTCCAGCGCGACGGCGCGGGGTAGCACGACGACCGCCGTCGCCAGAGCGATCAAGGCGGCCCGGGCTCGCCATCCGCGGACCCGGGCGAACCAGAGCCGGTTGCGCACCCCGTAGTAGGCGTCGCCATGCCGGGGGACGGTCGTGCTCCCGATGCGCTGTGCACGGTGCGGACTGACCACGACGCTCCATCCGGCGTCCCGGACGCGGTAACAGAAGTCGACATCCTCGAACCCGAGGTAGTAACGGCCGTCCAGGGGGATCCGCCGCAGGCAGTCCGCCTTGACGAACATGATCGTGCCTGCGACCCAGTCGGCCTCCAGGGGGCGGTCGCCGGGGGGACRCCGGRCCTTYGGCGCAGCCAGGACCGGGCTTAGCCGCGCCGGGCCCGAGCGCMGACCGTCGTTGTCGACCAGTGTGGGCGCGACCACGCCGATGTTCGTCCCGGCCAGCAGATCCWGGCAGGCGCGCAGCGCCAGGTCCGGGATCCTGACGTGGTTGCCTATCAGGAGATAGGCCTGCGCGGCGGGGTAGCCGTGGCTGGCGAGCCGGAAGCCTCCGCCGAGACCGAGGTCGCGGGGCGGCAGGATCCAGGCGACCGAGGCCGGCAGGTGGTCGGGTCGGTCCGACCGGTCGTTCGCGACCACCGCCACCTGGGCGATGACGGGGCTGCCGTCGAGCCATCTCGCAAGCTCCACGGTCGGCCGGTGCGGACCCCAGTGGACAATCACCGCCACGGTCTTCATCGGACCCCCTGCGTCGCTCGGGTAGAGCATCCGGTCCGGCGGGCGACGAGCCTCCACGGCTCGGAATGAGTATCGAGGGTAACAGAAGTGCCTCTGCATGTAACGGTGAGTGAGGTTCGGGGTGCTGGTGTGACCCGCCGGCGTGGTCCCCGCGCCCATCCGGCCTGCCGGTCCGGTGGACTCCCGGCGGCACGCGCCGGCGAGGGGCCGGCGATACTGAGTGCTCCATGATTCGGCGTGCTCCATGATTCGGTGTGCTCCATGATTCGGTGTGCTCCACGATTCGGTCCAAACCATTCGCCGGCCATTGTGAAAGGTGTCCCCGCCACCGTCCTGCGCCGGGGTCCCGGACATATGCCGGGGACCGCCATGCCCGATGAGCTGGGGAATGTCGTGGTTTCCGGACATCGGACCGCATATAGAAAACCGTTTAGTCGTCTCGATGAGCTGAAGGTTGGGGATCCCTTCMCCGTCGAGGTGCGAGACCGTTACCACGCGTATCGCGTCACCGAATCTGAGGTGGTAGCGCCGACTCGGTTCGACGCCACCTGTCCGATGCCCGGAGAACCCGCTGAGGTGCCGGGCAAGGAGCTGATTACTGTAAGATCTCCGCCCCTGGCGGGGATTTCCCGGAACGGACACGGTGTGGTCCCGGGCGGCAACGGTTTGGATTTCGCCGGTGCCCTTCACGGTGATTAGTGTTACCCGGCGGTTGGCCAACGACGGTGTCGGCGGCCACGGACCGAGCCGATGCCGGTGGAAAGTCGGGCATCGGATACCCTGCGAACTGGCGAACGTTACGCTCGGATAGCGCGGGGATAAACCAGGYGCGTGATGCCGGCGGCGGTGACGTCGTGGGCGGCCATCCTCGACCGGCTGCGGCGGCTCACCCAAGGACGCAGCTCACTCAAGGACATTGCGGGATCGGCTTCGGGGGAATTCGATGAATGGGCGGGATCGGATACGGCGTGGCTCGACGATCCGGCACGGCGGTGCGGGCCGCCCGTCGGGTAGCCGCCGATGGTTGCGCCACGAGGTCGAGGCGGGGATGGCTGTCCCCGGGAGCACGCGGACCGGCGATGTCGGTCCGCGTGCTCGTCCAGGTCATGGATGCGCTGCGGGCGGAGCGACGATGGTCCAGTCAGTTTTGTTCCGGTCGGTGTTGCCCCGGTCGATGCTGGTCCGGCCGGTCTCGGGGGTCGCCGCCCTGATGGGGGGTGCGCTGGGTCTGCTTCTGGGACTGCTCTGTCTCATCGGCGGATGGGGCGGGCCCGCGCCGTCGCCGGTCGCGTTGTCGTGCGTGGTGCTCGCGGCCGCGGCGTTGTCGATCGCGGTGGCGATCCTCGCCGCGGCGGTCTGGCCGGGTCCGAACGGTCCGGCCGACGCGAACGGTCTGGCCGGTTCGGCCGGACCGGACATCCAGCCGTGGGATCCCCGGGGAGGCGTGGGCCGTGCGTGGCCGCGGCGCGGCGTGGTGGATGAGCTGACCGGGCTGCCGGGCCGACGGTACTTCCTCGACGTCGCCAGCCGTTGTCTCACGGGTGGTGAGCACCGGGCGCGTGGCGCGACGTCCGTGTCGGTGCTGCTCATCGATCTCGATCGGATGCGTGATGTCAACGGGGCGCTCGGGCATGAGCATGGGGACCGCCTGCTTGCCACGGTGGGTTGCCGGCTACGCGGAGCGCTGCCCGGATCGGATCTGCTCGCCCGGGTGGACGGCAACGCGTTCGCCGTGCTGTTGCGCGGCGCCGATGTGGCCCGGGCCGAACAGGTCGCTCGGCGGTTGCGGGAGGTGCTGGAACTGCCCGTTCCACTCGCGGGAACTCCGGTGCGGCCCGAGGCGAGCGTGGGGATCGCCCATGCCCCCGAGCACGGCCGTGGCGCGCTGGAGCTCTTTCGTCACGCGGAGGAGGCGATGTACCTGGCGAAGGGGGGCCGTCACGGGCAGACCGTCTACGCCCGCGACCATCCACCGATCAACCGTGCCCGCCTGCTGCTGCGGGCCGAGGTGCGCCATGCGCTGGACTCCGGCCAGATCGAACTGAGTTACCAGCCCAAGGCGGATCTGCGCAGCGGTCGGATCAGCGGTGTGGAGGCCCTCGTCCGCTGGCGCCATCCGGTCGACGGCGTGCGGCAGCCCGACGCCTTCCTGGCGGAGATCGAACGTGCCGGGTTGATGCCGAAGCTCACCGTGCAGGTCCTCGACCAGGCCTTGGCCGACTGCGCGCGCTRGCACGGCCGGGGTGCCCCGCTCGCGGTGTCGGTGAAMGTCCCCGCGTCGGTCATCGTCGACCGCGCCTTCGTCGGCGTGGTGCGGGCCGCGCTCGCCCGGCACCGGCTCCCGCCCTCGGCGCTTGTCATCGAGGTCACCGAGGACTCCCTCATCGTGGCGCGGGAGCTGGCGCAGGGAACCCTGGCGGGGCTGCGCCGGTTCGGTGTGCGGGTCAGCCTGGACGACTACGGCACCGGCTTCTGTTCGCTGTCGTACCTGCGCGAACTGCCGGCCGACGAGGTGAAGCTGGACCGGACCTTCCTGCGTGACCTCGACCGCGATCCGGCCGCGGCCGAGATCGTGCGGTCCACGGTCTCCCTGGCACATGCGCTGCGGTTACGGATTGTCGCCGAGGGGGTCGAAACGCAGCGTTCCTGGACCTCTCTCGCCGCCTGGCAGTGTGACGAGGTCCAGGGGTACTTTGTGTCACGTCCGATGGCGGGGGAACGAGTCGTCGGCTGGTTGCGGGAATGGGGCAGCAGGCTTGCCGTCCATCCCGGGACCGCGCCGCGCGCCGTGGCGGGACCGGTCGACACCTGCGCGGCACAGTCCCCGATCTCCCCAATCGTGGCACCGGCGGTCGAGGCCGTCGCGCCCACGCGGCCGTCAGCGGCGGGACCGGCAACCCGGCGGGCGGTCGGGCGCCGGGTGCCGGCCGACCTTGCGGCGTCCTGATGGCGGGCGATGGCGTGGCGGTCGCACCGGGCCCGTGAGGGCGGTCCGATTCGGGGGTCCGGGCGCCGTCGGCACCAGGACCCCGATGTCCCCGATGTCCGTGATTCCGGTGATCAGGGTTCGGGCCCATCCCGGCCGGCTGCGGCGTCCAGCCGTAGCGTGAGCGCGGCGACGGCGGCGATCTGCCGTGCGTCCTCGCCCGGGGMGCCGGCCACGATGCCCGCGCAGATGTCGCGGTACATGGCCGGGTAGCTGTCGAGCCGGTTGACTCGCCGCCGCCGCAGGATGTGGGACCCGGCCTCCGCGGTGTACTGCGAACCGTCGACGATGGTGGCCGTCACGCCGTTCGCGCGCAGCTGGGACTGTTCCCGCAGACCGTGCCGGCTGCCCCCGGCACTGGTCAGCACGAGCGAGAGGACCGCGTCGTTCTCCAGCTCGACGTACACCGTGAAGGTGTCCGTGCGGGAGCGGGCCACCGTGCTCCGGCGGACCGGCGCGAAGTCGTTGAGCCAGAGGAAGTGGTCGATCCAGTGGCAGCCGTTACTGACCAGCCGGGTGCGTGAGGACGGCCAGCGGTACCAGTGCCGGCGGGGAAGCGGTTCCTCGTACACCACGGCACTGTAGATCAGCGGCTCGTTGCCGTCGGCCAGGCGCAGGTCGGAGCGCAGCCAGGCGTTCATCGGGCTGTGGCGTCGCTGGAAGCAGGCGAACAGGCGCCCGCCGGCGTGAAGGAGTTTCACCAGCCGGCCGAGATCCTCCTCTGTGGTGACAACGGGCTTCTCGACGACGGCCACCGAGCCGAGCCGCAGCGCATCCCGGGCCAGCGGCGCGTGCGTGTGGTGGTAGCCCGCGATGAGGACGACGTCGGCCCGCTCCCCGTCCCGGAGCAGCGCCGCGGTGTCCCAGGAACATCGGTCCGGTCGCCGGGTGCCCAGCTGGACGGGGTCGATCTCATGCACACCGACGAGGTCGAGGTGATCACGGACGTGCGGGACGATCTGCGTCTTGGCATAGTGTCCCAACCCGAACAGGACAGCGGTGGGTCGTCCGGACGCGGATGGCGGGCCATAGCGCCGGGTGCTCTCCGTGATCGGACTGACCCCGGCGAGTGGACGATCCCCGGGGCGGGCCCCGGTCCACTCGGTTGCAAGCCAGGCGACGAGACGGTCGACGGCGCCGGGGTCCACCGGTGCTCCCGACATCGGGGACCAGCCGATGAGCGTGTCGTCCACGGCCGGGAACGCGGTCGCCGGCCGGGCCCGGTAGACGACCGCGGATCGCGGTGGCGGCGGATCGGGGCTGACGAAGCCGAGTGGGTCGGCGGGAGCGCCGGTGGGGCCGCCCGGCCCCACCGGGCGGACGAGGTCCTGATGCAGGACGACGCGTTCCATGCACGCCGGGTGGCAGGGGGCGACGAAAGCGACGGTCGTTCCCGTCGGCGAAGCCGCCCCGCTGACGGGTGGGACCGCCTCGATCAGGGTGCCCAGGCCCATGCCGAAGTAACGCTGGTTGCGGTCGCGTTCCCGCAGCCGGCTGGCCGTTTTGCGGGCGACCGCGCGGATGCCGAACTCGCGGGTGTAGGCGGCGAGGGCCCGGCTGCTGCCCGCCCTGACGAAGAACTGACCGTCCACGGGGAACAGCGTCACCCAGATGTCCGGGCGGATCCGGCAGTGGCCGGGCAGGGGGGTCTCGTCGAGGAAGCCGGCCAGCCACCGGTTCCCGATCAGGATGTTCATCCCGGTGCCGGGGTCCGGTCGACCGGGACATCCGCGAGGCCTGCCGGGCCTGCCGGGTCTGCGGGGTCCGTAGGCGTGACCGCCAGTCGTTCGTGACACGCCTCCGCCAGCAGGGCCATCGGCCGTGACAGCGTCTCTTCGATCATTCGCGCGCAGTTCTCGAACGCATCCCGACCGCCGTCGAGGGGGTCGGCCAGGTCGTCGAGGGCAGCCGGTAGCGCGTGGCCGGCGRCCCGGATCCGCCGGGCCGTGGCGGCGAGATACTCCCCGGCCGCCCGTGTCCCGCCCGGGGGGATGTCGGCGGGGCGGACTCCGGAGGTCAACCGTCCGAACTCGCGCAGGGTGAAGGTACGGCGCATGGCCCGTGGCACAAGGCCCACCACCGTCGAGCGGTGTGCGCGGGTCGCGCACAGCACCAGATCGCTGGCCTGGACCAGATCCGGTGTCAGCAACCTTGCCCGGAAGCCGGACGGGTCGAGCCCCCGCGATGTCAGGATCGCCGCGGCCTGGGGGTACATCGCCTCACCTGCCCGGGCGCATACTCCCGCGCTGCTCACCAGAAGGTCCCCGGCGGGGCTGGGTGGATGCCATCCCTCGGATGAGGACTCGTTACCCCCGGTCCCACCGGATGCCTGCGCGCCGGCCGCGCCGAGGCTGATCTGGTCCAGCGCGGCGCTGAACCGGGCGGCGGCGAGATGCTCGGCCAGGGGCGAGCGGCAGACGTTTCCGGTACACACCATCAGTACTGCCCACGGTCGTTGCCGCACTGCCACCCCTTCCTCCGTCWTCCCTTTCCTCCTCTCTCCGCCGGGGTCGGCGGGGCGCGGACCAGCTCAGCGCGACCGCGAGGGCTCGCTCCGGCGCCAGTAGACGCAGGTCCAGTCGACTTCGATGATCGGCTCGGTCACCCCGTGGGCGGCCCGGTAGTCCTCGACTGCCGCCCGGCAGCCAGGAACGGCTCCATAGTCGTCAACGATGCAGAAGCCGCCGTCGGAGAGCTTCGGGTAGAGCGCCGTCAGCGCGTCGGTGGTGCTCTCGTACATGTCGCCGTCGAGGCGCAGGACCGCGAGGCGCTCGATGGGCGCGGTGGGCAGGGTGTCCCGGAACCAGCCGCGCAGGAAACGGACCTGATCGTCGAGCAGGCCGTAGCGGCGGAAGTTGTCCCGCACCTGCTCGAGGGACACCGACAGCTCCGCGTACTCGTGGTGGCGGTCGCCGGTGTCGGCGGCGTAGCGCCCCGGATTGGGCGCGGGCAGGCCGGCGAACGAGTCGGCGACCCAGACCGTGCGGTCGGGGACGCCGTAGGCGGCGAGCACCCCGCGCATGAGGATGCACGCGCCGCCCCGCCATACCCCGGTCTCGATGAAGTCGCCTGGGACGCCGTCGACGATGACTCGTTCGGCGCACTCCTGGAGGTTGCGCATCCGGCGGTCGCCGGTCATCGTGAGCGCCAGCCGTGGCCAGTCCCGGCCGTCGGTCCGGGCGCCCGGTGCGCTCCTCTTGACGATTTCCATTCCCTGGCTGCGGAAGGCTCGTACCAGCATCCTCTTCGCGCCGGTGCGCGGCTCCCACGCACCGCCGTCCCGACCATCCCAGAGAGAGCAGGTCAGCGTCGCGCGAAGCAGATCGAGGTACCGCACCGAGGTATCGGAAAGATCGTGACGGGCGACGGTCGGGTCGTGCGGGGCGACGGTCGGCGTCGTGGTCATCGTGGCTCCTGATGAGAGGGGTGAGCGCGGAAAGGGGATGGGACCGTGGGCCGTCAGGCTCCGTTCGCTGTCGGGTGAGGCGCCGTCCAGGGGGACRCTGTCGGGTGAGGCGCCTGCCGCGCGGGCGAGCAGGCGGGTACTGGCCAGGTGCAGCGACACGGCCGAGGCGGTGTAGGTGATCCCCGACACCGCGGCCACGATCGGCAGGCGGCCGTCGTGCAGCGCCGCCGCGAGGCCGAGCACGGTCGACAGCGCGACCGGGACCTGGATGGCAAGCACCGTGCGGGCGGCACGGAACCCGAGCAGCACATGGGTGAGCAGGTAGTCGACGGACTGCGGGATGGTCGCCAGCACGAGGACCTGGGCGGCCGGGGCGGCGGGGGCGAACCGCGTGCCGTAGACGATGCGGATGGCCGTCGGCGTGACGAGGGCGATCGTGCCCGCCACCGCGGCGGCGAGGGCGACGGTGGCGATGACCGCGCGGCGCACCACCCGGGCCCGCTGCCGGGGATCGACCAGGGTGCGGAGCCGGCTGAACATCACCATGCCGGTCGCCTGGCAGACGGTCGTGCAGGCGCCGGCGACAGCGACGGCGACGGCGTAGAAGGCCACCTGCTCGGCGGCCAGGAAGGTGGCGACGAGCAGCATGTCCAGCTTGTAGATGAGCTGGGCCCCGACGACGGTGCCGTAGGCCCCCAGGGCGGACCGCATGAAACGGCGCCGGGGCAGCAGGCGTCCCGGCCGCGCGAGGGCGGGAAGGCCGCCGAGCACCGCCACGTGGTACCCGAGTGGGGGTAGCAGGGCCGTCACGCCGAGGGTCAGCATCCACAAGCCTGGATCGCGGACTCCCCTGCCGGCGAGCGCGGCGAACGCGGCCAGTGTCGCCGCCGCCGGTAGCAACCGGACGAGCTGGAACTCGCCGGTCATCCGACCGCGGCGCTGCGCGAGCCCGGCGGCGTTGGAGGCGGCCACGGCCGCGGCGGTGAAGCAGGTCGCGCCCAGCACGGCGACGGCGTCCCAGGCGGCTCCCCGCCCGGCTCCCGTGCCGCCCGAACGGCCCGGGCCCACAGTGATCAGCATCGGCACCACGGTGAACAGCACCGCGGCGAGCAGCGCCGACGCGACGGTCTGGGTGAGCAGCGGGCCGAGCAGCGCGCGGTCCTCACCGTCATCGGTGACCAGCGTCTGGGAAACACCCAGGGCGAACACCATCGCGAGCATGCCCGCCCAGGTCTGCAGCGCGACGAACTCGCCGCGGGCCACCGGCCCCAGAGCGCGGGCGGCCAGGACGCCGGTCGCGGTCCCGACGACCAGCGTGCCCGCGTTGCCGGCGAGTACGGCGACGGTGGAGCGGGGAAGCCGGCTCGCGAGCGGGCCGGTCATGACGGCCCGGCGGCTGACGGCTCTGGTCATCCGCGCCGAGCGGTGTCGCGCACATGGGCAACGGCGCGCAGGAAGCCGTCCACGGACGCGGCGAGCTCGATGTCGCCGATCACCTTCTCCGACTCCTGGGCCATCCTGGCCAGGACGTCGGGGCGCGCGCGCAGCTCCCCGAGGATCCGTGCGAGCGCGTCCACATCGCCGACCGGGTGAACCCGGCCGTTGCGGCCGGGACGGACGTCGTCGGTCGGGCCGGTGGAGCCCACCCGGTCGCTGACCACCACCGGCAGGCCGCAGAGCACCGCCTCCTTGACCGCCAGCGGATGCGGATCCCGCTCGGCGGGGTGCAGGTAGAGGTCGCTGGCCGCGTACAGGCGGGGGAGCCGTTCCTGGTCGGCGAATCCGACCATCCGCAACGCGCCGCCGAGCTCGGCGGCCACCGCATCGAGAGTGGCGCGCAGCACTCCGTCCCCAGCCATGATCACGATGATTTCCCGGTCGACCGGACCCCGGGGCGTGYGGGTGAGGATGCGCAGTGCGTCCGCGATGTCGAGGGGGCGCTTCCGAGAGATCATCTTTCCGGCGAACAAGGCGACAAGGGCGTCCGGGGCGATGCCCAGCTCGGCGCGGATCGCCGTTCGATGCTTGTCCCGATGCGCCAGTACGGCCCGCAGCGCCGTCTCATCGGTGGGATACGGCGTGCGGAACATGCGGGTGGCGGKGACTCCATAGTGGGCCAGGTACGCCTCGTTGTTGTCGCCGATCGTGAGGAATGCGCTCACTGAACGCATCAGGTGGGGCAGCGTGAGCCGTTTGACGGCGCGGACGGCTGGGGTTCGCTGGCCGAGGAGCTCGCTGTCACTGATCATGAGGGCGGGTACGCCTCGTCGCCGGCACCAGGCGAGCGCCGCGAGGGAATGGGCGTACCGGTATCCGTAGACGAGCACGCATGCGGGGCGCAGTCGGTCCAGGGCCGCCCAGGTCCGGGTAACCATCTGCCGGGTGACGTCGGGCTGCCGCCAGCCAGGGCGCAGCGGCAGGTCCGCGATGAACTCGTKGTGATAACCGGTTACGACGTCCGATTTCCACTGCACGTCGAGGCCGAAATCCGCGTCGAAGTAGCGTTCCAGGCCCGATCGGGACAGGAAGAGCACCCGAAGATCCACCTCGTGTTCGGTCAACGCCCGGTACAGCGGCGCGAAATGCTGGATCGCGTGCGATACGACGACTGCCACCGTCGTCGACCTGGGGACGGAGGTCATGAGCCGGCTGTTCCTCCTCGCAATGACCGCTGATCGGACCGGGTGGGCCGTGCGCCAGTACGAATCGATCCGACTCTGTCACTCAAAGTATTAATCGAGCAACTGTCTGTAGATGCGTGTCGTGGGTCGCGGATCGCGGGTGCCGAGTGGCGGTGGGGCCTGAGTGGCGGTGGGGCCTGAGTGGCGGTGGGTGGYGGTTGCGGCGTCATCGGGTGGAGACACGCGGGTTCCCCGCCGTGGTCGTCCTCCTTCTATCACTGTCAGTGATAGAAGGGGGGCTGTCCGAGGGGCGCGCAGTGTCGTTGTCGACCGATGGCGGTACGTGACGCCCATGGCCCGGCTTTCCTTACTCACGGGTGGTGGTTGGAGTGACCAGGCGGGTCGTCGTCGCCGGCGGGGCCGGCTTCCTCGGAAGCCATCTCTGTGACCGCCTGCTGGCTCGGGGTGCCGAGGTGATCTGCGTCGACAACTTCCTCACCGGCCGGCCGGGCAACATCGACCATCTTCGGAGGCATGGCGGGTTCCGCCTGCTGCGGCGGGACGTGACCGAGCCGATCGACGTCACTGGCCCGGTCGACGCCGTGCTGAACTTCGCCTCCCCCGCGTCCCCGGTGGACTATCGGGCCCTGCCCCTGGAGACTCTGTCGGTCGGTGCGTCGGGTACCGCGAACCTGCTGGATCTGGCATATCGCAAGAACGCCCGGTTCCTTCTGGCCTCCACCTCGGAGGTCTATGGCGACCCCCGGGTCCACCCCCAGCCGGAGGAGTACTGGGGCCACGTCAATCCGATCGGTCCGAGGAGCATGTACGACGAGGCCAAGCGCTTCGCCGAGGCGTTKACCACCGCCCACCGCGCCACCCACGGCACGTCCACCGGGATCATCCGGATCTTCAACACCTATGGGCCGAGGATGCGCGCCGACGACGGGCGTGCCATCCCGACCTTCATTGCGCAGGCCCTGCGTGRCCAAGCCGTCACCGTTGCGGGCGAGGGTCGCCAGACCCGGTCGCTGTGCTACGTCGACGATCTGGTGGAGGGGGTCGTGCGCATRCTGGACAGCKACCTTCCCGGTCCGGTKAATCTCGGCAGTCCCCAGGAGATGACGATCATTGATGCGGCGCGGCTCGTCGTGGAGGTATGCGGGGCTGACGTCCCGATCACCTTCGTTCCGCGACCGCAGGACGATCCCACCGTGCGCTGCCCCGACATCACGCTGGCGCGGGAGGCGCTTGGATGGCGACCCCTGGTGGACGTACGGGACGGGCTTGCCCGCACCGTGGCCTGGTTCCACGGACGTGTCGAGCGGCCGCGGTCCCCGTGGCTGGTGCCCCGTCAGGAGCCGCCGGCAGGCTCGGACGTGCTGGGCGGTGACCGCGACGGGTTCACCGTGCGGACYGGTGAACCGGGGCTGGCGGTCAAGGTGGGTGAGGACGACGCGACGGATTCGTGACCTCAATCCATTGCTCTTTGTAAGACGTCGACTACTTTAAGTATGTGACCCAGGATGGCTCTGGAAACCTCGCGGCGATCTCCGGGCATCGTGCCGGTCCGCTGCGCTGGCGGCTGGCGGGACGTCTGGCCGCKGGCCTTCCCAGCCTGCGCGGTCGTGGCTGGCCGACCCGATGGATGCAGGACCCTGCGAACACCTACAGCGGTCCCCGCTATCGGCCACCAGCGCTCGCGCCGGTGTTCGACGCGGTTCTGCGCCCCGGTGACTGTTGCTATGACGTCGCTGCTGGCCTCGGGATCTACACCCTGTGGGCGGCCGGGGTAGTGGGAGCGGCCGGCGAGGTGCATGCCTTCGAGGAAGCACCGCGCACCGGGGCGACGCTCGCGGCACTGGTCGAGCGCAACCGGCTCTCGAGTGTCCACCTGTCCAGTGCCGCGGTGGGTGCCAGTGCCGCGGTGGGTGCCAGTGCCGCGGTGGGTGCCAGTGCCGCGGTGGGTGCCAGTGCCGCGGTGGGCGTCGCGCCCATCCCGGGCGCGACGCCCATCACCCTCGATGCCCACGCCGCGCGGCACCGACCGCCCGCCCTGGTCAGGATCGGTGGTGAGGCCGAGAGCCTCGACGTGCTGCGCGGCGCCGGTGAGCTCCTACGGGCGCATCGGCCGGCCCTCCTGCTGGCGATGCCGCCCCGCCCCGCCCGCCGCGGCGGAGACCGTTCCGGCGAGAACAGCCACCGCGGCGAAGGGGATCGGCGGGCTGCCGGGGAGAATCCCGGTGAGCTGGTCTCGCTGCTGGCCGCCGCCGGCTACCGGATCCTCAATCTGAGCCGGCGCGGGCTGACCGGGCAGGGCGTCTTCTCGCCGAACGTGCTCGCGCTCCACGACGGCTGGGAGCGTTTCGAACAGGTCGCCGTCACCCTGCGGCGTACGCCGCTGCCCCGCGACCGGACGGCGTGAGGTTCGGGCATGCCTGATCTTCTCTGTTGGCGAACTCTCTGCTGGCGGACGTCCCGGGCCGCCTGCCCGCTCGCGGGATGTCCGCGGCGCCACTCAGGTACGCCTGCCGGCGACGCCTCGCCGATCCCCTCGGGTGCGCCGTGGTGATCGCCCCGGCCGTGCCGGGTGGGAGGGTTGCCCACGCCGTCCGCCGTCCGCCGCTGCTGTGGCTGATGATCGTGATGGTCGGCGTGGTGCCGTGGTTCGTCGAGGCGCTCCGGCTGCCGTCCGAGCCCGACCGGGTGGTCCTGCGCTCGGTGGCGTTCACGTTCGAATGCCTCGCCGCGCTGCTCCTGGTCGGTGCGCGAGCGGGGCGTGGTTACGGGCTGGGGTTGTTCCGTCTCGGCCCCTGGTACCTGCTGTGGACCGGGATGTCGTTCGGGCTGGTGTCACTGGTCTGGCACACCCCCCAGCTGGACACTCCGCAGATCCATCTCGACGGCGTGCTGCGGGCACTCGCCCTGGCGAGCCTCGCCCTGCCGCTGTGGACCTGCGGATACCTGCTCGGCCCKGGCCGGCTGGTGACGCGCGCGGCCACCCGGTTTGCCACCGCGGCGGCGCCCGGGACCGGTACCCGGCTGCGCGACCGGAGCGTGCTGTGGATCCTGTGCGGGATCTCGGTGGCGGCCCGGGTCCTGCAGATTCTCCTGGGCCAGTATGCCTACCTGGGCGACGCGTCCCAGAAGGTCTCCGAGGCGAGTGCCTACGCCCAGCCGCTCACCCTGCTCGGCGGCCTCGGGATGTCCGCCCTGCTCATCGCCGCCGTCGATCTGGCCCGGGGCAGGGAAGACGGGGGCGGGGGGCGTCGGCGGACCTTCGTCGCCCTGCTGTCCGTCGAGATCCTCTTCGCTGTCGCCAGYGGGATGAAGGGGGTGTTCGCGACCAGCGTGTGGGGAGTGCTGATCGCGTTCTCCGTCGCCCGCGGCCGGCTTCCGATGCGGTGGATCGTCGCGGCCGCCGCCATCTTCGTCCTCGTGCTGATTCCCTACAACGCCTCCTACCGGGCCCAGGTACGCGGCCAGAGCCACACCATGGACGCTCGGTCGGCGGTGTCCATGGCGCCGACCGTGCTGGGCCGGACGCTGTCCGGGGRCGCCCCCGCGGGGGAAGGCCCCGGGGAGTCACCGTTGGAGTACCTGACCTCGCGGATGCGAGGCATCGACAGTCTGGCCATCGTCGTCCAGCTGTCTCCCGACATCGTTCCCTACCGGGACATCAACGAGCTGTTCCTGGCTCCCGTCCTGACCGCCGTGCCCCGGGCGGTCTGGCCCGACAAACCGATCAGGGCCACCGGCTACGAGTTCAAACAGCAGTACCTCTCGGGGAACGCCCGGATCTACTCCGCGGCCGCTGTCTCCCCCCAGGCCGACCTCTATCTGCACGGGGGCTTGCTTCCCCTGCTGGTCGGCATGGCACTACTGGGCGCCGGTTTCCGACTGATCGACGAGGCGTGGGACCCGATGAAGGATCTACGCTACATCGTGATCTTCGTTCCGCTCTTCCTCCAACTGGTCAACTCCGAGAGCAGCGTGGGGGACCTCCTCGCGGCGTTGCCCATCCAGCTGGCCGTGCTGTTCCTGACGGCACGCTTCGCCTACGGTGGCGCCCGGCCCGCAACGAAGGGAAAAAATCTTGCTTATGGACGCCAGTGATGTTCTTTACCGAACCAAGATCTCGATCGCCGGTGCCCTGACGTCCCCGGCGGTGGGAACGGTCATCGCGGCGGCCACCCGCAACCGGGTCCCCAACCACGGGCTGCGTTTCGACGTGGCTGACCGCGACTTCACCCCGCAGGCGCGGGCGGCGCTGTTCTGGCGGCTGTACGAAGGGGCCGAGATCCGGATGATCCGCCGTCATCTCACGACCTCGGGCACCGTCGTGGAACTTGGTGCGAGTCTGGGCATCACCAGCGCGCATATCGCCTCGCGGCTGGCACCCGGCTCGCGGCTGGTGTGTGTGGAGGCCAATCCCCACCTCATCGAGGGCCTCACGCGACGCCTGGCCGCGTACGCCGGGCACATCACCCTGGACGTGGAGAACAGGGCGATCACGCAGGCCGTGGGTCCGGTGGCGTTCGCCCTCGTCGGGAACAACCTCGGTTCCCGGTTGTGGGACGACGCGTCACGGCGGACCGTCACCATTCCGGCGGCCACGCTTCGGGACCTGCTGGTACGCAAGAGGATCGCTGAGTTCGACCTCGTCAGCGACATCGAGGGTGCGGAGGCGTCGTTTCTGCTGGGGGATCCGGGCGCGCTGGACCGGTGCCGTCGAGCGGTGTTCGAGATGCACGACACGACCTTCGAGGGACGGCCCGTCACCGCGGCGGACCTGCTCGACGCCGCGCGTGGACTGGGCTTCCAGGTGGTCGACCGCCACGGAGTGGTGGTCACGCTCAGCCGGGACGGGTGAGCTCCCCCGTGCCGGCAGCCTTCTCCCGCCGGTCGACTCCCCCCGCGGGGTCCGACGGACCGATCGGCCGGTCCTGGGCCGGGCGAGGACGCGGGACGGAGYGGGCCTCGCGTGTCCACGTACTCCACCGGGACGCCCGGGGTTCCCCGGGCAGGGTCTGGTCGATGTCGGGGATGCGGGCGAGACCGTCCACGACGCCGCGCAGGCCGCAGTGGACGCGGACGATTCCGCGCCGGCGCACCAGCTCGGACACGGCGACCCGGGGCAGCACCGCCAGGAGCAGCCAGGCGGTCACCAGCGCCACCTGCCGCGGGCGGCCGTGGATGCGGGCGAACCACAGCCGGTTGCGCACCGTGTAGTAGGTGTAGCCGTTGCCGGGTACCGTCCCCCCACCGGTGTGCCAGGCCTGGGCCGGACTGACGAGGACACGCCACCCGGCCGCCCGAGCGCGCTGGCAGAGATCCACGTCCTCGTAGTACAGGAAGTACCGAACGGCCATCGGCACCTGCCGATGACACTCGGCCTTGACAAAGGTGATCGCGCCGGTGACCCACGGCACGTCATCGGCGTGGTCCGTGGGGGTCCGGCGGGCGCGCGGCACGGTGAAGACGCGGGTGAGCCCGGCGAAGCCCGGATGCAGACCGTCGGCGTTGACCAGAGTGGGTCCGACGATGCCCACGCCCGGGCGGGACAGTAGTTCCAGACAGGCGTCGACGGTGGCCGGCACGAGCTGGACGTCATTGTTGAGCAGGAGATAGCAGTCGGTGGCCGGATAGGCGTCACACGCGTGCCGGAAGCCGCCGCCGAAACCGAGGTTGYCGGGGGGGACGAGCCAGGCCGTCTCCTCCCCGAGGCCGTCGGGTCGTCCTCGCAGGTCGTTCGCCACCACGACGACCTCGCTGATCTGAGGCATCGCCGCCAGCTGCGCGGCCAGATCCATCGTCGGCCCGGTCGGCCCCCAGTGGACGATGACCGCCGTGGTCCTCATGCGCGCACCAGGGGCTCGGGAACCTGCCCGGACGCGGGTCGCGGAGTGGAGGGCGGGACGTCTGGCACGGCCAACGTGGACCAGGGTGCCGCCGTCAGGGGCCGCCGGGCCGGCGGCGGAACCTCCGCGTCGACGATGCGGTACCCGTGCCCGCGCAGCAGGTCGCCGACGGCCTCGGCGTTGCGTCCGGTGACCTCGCAGATCACGGTCGGGCGGATGTCGCCCAGAAGCCGGCGCCCACCGCTGAGGACCGCGTGCTCGGCCCCCTCCACGTCGATTTTCACGACGTCCGGTGCCGGGAAATGGGTGAGCAGGCCGTCCAGGGTGAAGGTCGGCACGASCTGTGCCGCGCGGGTGCCGCCGGTCTGGCTGCTGCCGAATCCGTCCAGATGGCTGGTCGCGCGGTTGCGACTCGCGATGTGGAACGTGCTGATCCCCGGGGCCGCACCGACCGCGGCGGGCAGGATCTTCACCGTGGYGCGGCCATCGGTGGCCGATGATCCGCCGTGGCGTGGTGACCGTGTCTGCGACCGGCGCAACATCCCGACCAGCCAGGTGTCGGGCTCGACCGCGACGACTGTGCCGGACGACGTCGCGGCGGACGCGGCGGCGAAGGCGAACAGTCCCACGTTCGCGCCGATGTCCCAGACCACGTGGCCGGGGCGCACGACCTCGCCGACCAGGTCGGTCAGGACCGGATCGACGGCGGCGAGACTGGGGCGCAGATACTTCAGACCCGCCTCGGAAGAGACGTAGATGCGCGTCGCCTGGAAGGGAGGCGGCAGGCGGCGGGCCACCACCAGATGGTGGGTGAGCCGTTCCGCGAGAGGGCGTAGGACGGACAGGGTCGGCACGGTGTTCTCCCGTCGGGAAGTTTGTTCGGTTTCGTGGTGATTCGGTGCGACCGGGGCGGGTCAGGTCCGGGTGTGCGTCAGAGGCGGGCGGGCGACGATTCCGTGTCGCYGGAGCGCAGGTTGCCGGAGCGCGGGCCGCCGGAGCGGACTTCGTGGACGACCGTGGTGCGTACCGCGACAGGCAGCTCGGCATCGATCACGTACGCGGCGGTGTACGCCGGCACCGTACGGCTCCATCCGACCGCCCGGCGGGTGGAGCGCACCACCCACCGCCCCGGTCCGCCGGCCCGCAGGACCARCCGCCCCTGGGAGGTGGTCACCGTGAGCGCATCCGTGGCCCCGCTCCGGGTGGCCGCGTTCCGGCTGGTCCCGATCGAGGTGGTCCCGATCGAGGTGGTACTGGTTCGCCTGGTATCGGCCGCCGCGGCGGTGACGGACACCCCGGGGGCGAAGTGGAACAGCACCTCGACGTGGTGGCGGCCCTCCCCGGTGATCCGATCGTCGACGGACAACCCACTCGGGTCGAGTCGCCACGTCCGCCAGTGCACGGGTCGCCCGGGAAGGTGGCGGTAGCCGTCATGGCCGGCGGCCAACGTCGCCACGTTTTCGTGGTGGCACATCGTGACAAGAGTGGGACGGGCCCGGCGGCCCGCCCGGAACGCGCCCCAGACCTCGGTCGAGTCGGCGTGATCGACGATGACGGTCGAGTGGGCGGCGGTACCGCGTTCGGCGTCCCGATCCGGTCCGGGGGCGTAGGTCGAGGTCCCGGTATCCACCAGGAGCGGCCGGCCGTCGTGCCAGAGCAGAAACGCGAGGGTGTCGGCGTGGGCGTGGGCCGGAAGGTCCTCGGGACAGGGCAGGCCCACGTCGGCGAGCAGATGCCACGGTCCAGCCGTCAGCACGGCGAGACCGCTGTCGACCAGCAGAAGGGCGTCGGCCCGGTCAGATGCGGGCGTCCGCGGACGGGGCACGGTCCCCACGGTCGACTGYGACGTCGAGGTGGGCATCTCGGCCAGGCGCGGTGCCGGGATCGGAACGGGACCCGGACCCTGGACTGCGATCGGCGTCGGTCTTACCGGAGCCGGGAGAAGCAGCCGCAGAGCCTCGGCGGGCACCGCGAACCCGTCGTTGAGCGTGGGAACCACGCCGTCCGGTCCGAGTACGGCCGTCAGCCAGGCCCGCATCCTGCCGGCCGCGTCGAGCAGGGCGCCGGACACCACGTGGCCCGCCGCGGTGAGCAGCCCGGCGACGTCGTCGAGGTCGGCCAGCACCTGACAGTGATAGGTGGGGGAGCGCTCGTAGTGTCCACCGTCGCTGAGG
The DNA here is from genome assembly GCF_001756285.1 of Frankia sp. CgMI4. Classification (NCBI taxonomy): domain Bacteria; kingdom Bacillati; phylum Actinomycetota; class Actinomycetes; order Frankiales; family Frankiaceae; genus Frankia; species Frankia sp. CgMI4. Next base: position 10,282 of record NZ_MAQZ01000051.1, on the reverse strand, counting down.
ACCTGCCGATCGAGCTCGCGCAGCAGCGCGTCGACCCATCGTCGGCGGCCGCGGGCGTCGTCATCGGCGACCGCCAGCCCGATCAGCGCCTTGTAGTTCTTCAGCAGGTGGTTCCCGCCGACGTCGGTCTCCAGATGAGTGCGCAGGAAGGACCGGCAGACGCCGAGGTCGGCGAGGACCGCCATCTCGGCGGGCGTTCCCCGCGCGAGCCGGGGCCACAAGGCACACAGCGTCCAGGCCCGGAGTGACACGACGTAGGGCGACCAGGCAACCGGATCGCCCAGGGCCACCGAGGTCCGCCAGGCCAGATACAGCCGGGCGAACATCGCGGGCCCCTGGACAGCCTCGGTGGTGAATGCCCATGCCCAGTCCCAGTAGTGCAGATGGTAGCGCCACAGCAGCGGAGCGTCGGCCTGCCTCCAGTCCCATCGGGCGGGGGCCGCGGCGGCGCCGGCCCCCGCGGCGGCGCCGGTCGTGGGGGTGGGGGGTACGGGGGTTCCAGTAGCGGGAGTGTTGGAGTCCCGGGGACACAGATCGCGGGAGTGACCGAGCAGGGTTAGGCGGCCCGCGACGATCTCGTCGAACATCGGCCGAGCCGGCGGGCATCTGCCGTCGAACGGCAGGAACCCGATCGGCCAGGATTCCGCTGGCGGCCTGCCGCGCAGCAGCATCTCGCCCAGGCCCGGGTGGCGACTCAGGACGGCCCGTTGCCCGCRCAGCCGGACACGGGCACCGAGCTGGACCGGTCGCAGTCCCGCGGTGGTGCGCAGGTAGCGACCGAGCGGAACCGACGCGGTCACCGGTGAACGGACCGAGTCAGTGCGCCGATCGTGAGCTCATACCAGGCGTAGTAGAGACAGAACAGCAGCCCCTGCCGCCCATCCCGCCATCCGCTCCGTAGCAGGTACATGTAGCAGARGAGGAGCGCCGGCTTGGCCGGAACCAGCGGGAAGATCACGTCCCTCGCGATGGTCCGGGTGAGCGGTCGGGTCGACCCGGTGGGCCGGCGCACCTCCTCGCGGACCCGCRCCAACCGCTCCCGGACAGCGGGCTGCGTCACGCGGCGCGCCGCCTCCAGTTCGGCGTAGCGCACGTGCTTGCGTAGCCAGGCGGCGAGTCCCTTGTGGTCCTCGTCGATCAGGTCGGCGGACAGCCGTCCGACCTCACCAGTGACCACGGCCCGTTCGCTGTAGGTGACGGCGGCGTCGAAGTACGCCACCCGCCGATCGAGCAGCCGCGCCTGCCAGCTGTTCGCGTACCACCCGCAATGCGCGATCCAGCGGCCTTCGAACACCAGCCGGCGTCGTTGGCTGTAGGCCGCGCAGTCCGCCGTCCCCAGCCGGGCGGCGATCTCGGCGGCGAGCGCGGTCGACACCCATTCGTCGCTGTCGAGGAAGTACACCCAGTCGTGGGCGATCCCCGGGTTGGTCATCGCCCACTGCCGCTGGCCGGCGAACCCACGCCAGGGCTCGTGCCAGACGGTCGCACCGATGGCGCGGGCCAGATCCGCGGTGCCGTCGGTGGAACCCGAGTCCACGACGACGACCTGTCGACACCAACCGGCGGACCTGATCGCCCGGACGATGTTTGGTGCCTCGTTGTGGGCGAGGATGATCGCGGTGACGGGAACCGATCCCGGCGCCGGCTGTGGCTGTGTCGATCCGGCGGGGGCGGCGGTGTCATAGGGGGTCGGCCAGTTCGCTCGGCGCGGGGTTCGCGTCGTTGCTGGTTCTGGCGCGGCTGGTTCTGGCGCGGCCGGTGCTGGCGTTGCCGGTTCTGGTGCGGCCGGTGGTGCCGCGGGGAACGACGGGCCCTGGCGCGGCGGGATTCGGTGGGTCTGCGTCGTCACGGTGAGCTCTCTCCTGCGTCGAGCAACCAGTCGAAGTAACGCGTCGGATCGAAGGGGTTTCCCGTCTCGGGCCGTGGTGTGAACGTGAGCGCCGTGCGCAGCGCCACGGCGAGATCATCCGCCGACTCCCGGGAGTACGGCACCAGAACCGGGCCGGCCACCTCGCGGTTGTGTGAGGTGTCGCGGGCGATGACGGGTATCCCGGCGAGCCGTGCCTCGGCGAGCGGGTAGCCGAAGGACTCCATCGTCGTCGGCTGCAGCAACGCGCCGGCATCGCGTTGGTGGGCCCGCAGCTCGGCCGGCGTCAGCCGGCCCACGAACCGCAGCGTCCGACAGTGGGACAGGCCGTGTTCGTGGGCCTCGCGATCGGTCGCGGTGACCGTGATCGCGAGGTGGGCTCCGATCTCCTCCTGAAGCCGGGTCGCGGCGGCATCGACCATGCGGAGCAAGTGCCCCATCGGTTTGAACGGCGCGAACAACACGGGACACAGAAACCGGCCCGGCGTACGGGCCTGGGGAGGGGTCGGATCGGGGGACAGCGGATGGGGCCGGACCACCAGCCTGGCGGACAGGCTAGGAAGTATGGTGAGAACCCGGTCCGCCATCGTGGTCGTCGGTACGACGACCACGTCCGCACGACGGGCGAACAGCCGCACGAGACGTGCTGTCCGTGCCACGCCGTCGGGCAGGCCGCCGGGTAGCCGCCGGGCCTCCTCCGCCGGCAGGAAGTGCAGCACGTTGCGCAGCAGGACCCACCGTTCGCCGCGGGTCGCGAGGAAGCCGACGTTGTTGAGGGCGATCGCGCGCGCGTACCGCCCAGGCCGCTCCCGGCGGGCGAGCCAGCCCGGTCCGATCCGGCGATCTCGGCCGACCAGATGGACCTGCAGGCCCGGCCGAAAACTCAGGTAACCGTCCAGTTCGGTCAGGAACCGCAATGCCCCGCCCATCCGGGCACCGGCACAGTCGACCAGGATCGGGTGGGTGCTGGACATCGGCCTCACGCCGAGACACCCCGCGGTGCGGGGTCGTCGACGAAACCGGGCTCGGATGACGGGCGGCTGCCGGGTACMGACACCGGGCGACCGTCGGGCTGCGCGGACCCGCGGATGGCCCGGGTCGTCGATCGGGTCCGGCGGGCGTAGAGGTAGCCCGACGCCGCGTCGCCCAGATGGGCAGTCGGCACCAGGTCGTTACCGAGCAGAGTGACCTCGAAGCCGTGCCGGACCAGCAGGTCGTCGAGCGTACGGGGATCGCCGAACCCGGTGTGCACCTCCATCACGATCCGACCAACCRCGTCCAGCCATCCAGGCTCGTCGAACAGGGCGAACTCGGAGCCTTCGATGTCCAGCTTGACGAGGTCGACCTGGTCGACCCCGCCAGCCTCGAACACCTCTGCCATGGTGAGGACGTCGACGTCCCCGTCCCAGTGTGTCGCGTTCCGGCGGGCCCGCGGATCGGCGAACACGCCGGCGGTCGGACCGACCAGGGCGTGGAGCAGCTGGATGTGGTTCGACACACCGTTGCCGGCGGCATGGTTGATGAAGGCGGGGGCGAACCCGCGCTGCGCCTCGAYGGCAATCACATCGGCGCCCGCTCGCGCCGCGAGCACCGAGAACAGGCCCTGGTTTGCGCCGAGGTCGACGACGACCTMGCCGGCCGCCGGCGCGTACCCGGGGAGGGCGTGGTAGACCCCGCGGCAGTACATCTCGCGCGCGCCGCCGAACGCGGTGCCGGGCAACATGACCGTCACCCCGGGCAGCGGCCGGTAGGTGTGGCCGCCGGCGGCCATCGCTCGGTCGGCGGCATCCAGGTTGCCCGCCCGGCGGATGGTCGGAGCATGCCGGGCCACGGCGGCACCGAAGCGCAGCGCCGTCGGGGGACCAGCCACCCTGGCGATCCGTTGGAGGTCCTGGAGCAGCTGGGTGGCCTGGTCGATCCGGAACATCCGGGTCTCCGTTCGGTCGGGAGAGCGGCTTGGGGTCACCCGATAGGGTGATGAGGTGGCCTGCGCCGCGATACCGGCCGCGAACGGCCGCGGACGATGGTCCAGGTCGCGGCGGGCCGCGTCGATCGCGAACGCCTTGTCCTCGATGAGCCGGGCGATCTGTTCGGCCTTCAACCTTGGCGAGGACACCCGCCGCTCGTAGGCGCGGGTCACGGCGATGACGGGGCGGACCGGCACGGGCACGCAGATCACCCGCCGGCCGACGGCGGCGCCGGCCGTGATCACGACCTGCCGGAACGTCAATGCCTCCGGCCCGGCGACGTCATAGGCGCGTCCGATCGCCGCCGCGGTCGTCGTTGCGCGCAGCACGGTGYGGGCCAGGTCCTCGACGTGCACCGGCTRCTGCAGATGATGCCCCCCGCCGGGGACCGGCAGCACCGGAACGCGCCGGAGCAGCGCCAGCAGCCGGGCCATGTTCCGGTCGTCGGGACCCCCGTAGATCATCGTCGGTCGGATGATCGTCCAGTCCAGCCCGCTCGCCGCGATGGTCCCCTCGGCCGCTACCCGGATCCGCTTCGAGGGTGGATCGAGCGTGGTGAAGATCCCGGTGGTGGAAAGGAAGACGGCCCGGCGAATGCCGGCCGCACGGGCGGCGGTCACGATCGTCTCCGCATGGCCGAACCCGAGTGAGGCGATGTTGATCAGCGCCTCGCAGTTCGCCTCGCGGAACGCCGGGAGCAACGTCGCCGGATCGTCGAGGTCACCGCGCACAGTCCCCGCGCCGTGTCGGCGCAGCTTCGTCGCCGCCGCGTCGCTGCGCGCCAGCCCGACGACCCGGTGTCCGTCCGCGAGCGCCCGGTCGACCACCCGGCTTCCGAGGAAACCGGTGCCACCGGTGATGAGGAACCTCATGCGACCACGTCCGGTGCAGGTACCGGTGCAGGTACCTGCACCGGTGGGGAAAGGGTCGTCGGTGGAGGCGGCGCCGGGAACGGTGCGTTGTCGAACAGCAGCGTCTGGTACCGGCGGGCCAGATCGTCGCGATCGTAGTGGGCCTCGACGTGCGCCCGCCCGCCGCGGGCCATCCGCGCCCGGCGGTCCGGGTCCGCCGCCAGGACCAGGATCGCCTCCGCCAGCGCGGCCGAGTCCTCGGGGGGCACGACCATCTGCCCGGCGGCAAGGAGGATCCGGGCCGCCTCGCCGCGGACCGCCCCGATCACCGGGCGGCCCGCGGCGAGGAACTCGAACATCTTCGACGGGATGAACGTGTCGAACATCGGCACGTCCCGCAGTGGGACAACGCAGATGTCGGCGGTCGCGACGACGGCGGGTACCTCCTCGCGGGCAACCCCGTCGCGCAGCACCGTGTTGGCCAGTCCCAGGCTCTCGACGTGCCCGACGAGCCTGCGTTTCTCGGCCCCCTCACCGACGAAGGCGAACCGGATCGGCCGGCCGGTCACCCGGGCGGCCGCGTCGGCGATCGAGGTCAGTCCGTGCGAGATGCCGTGGGCGCCGAGGTAGAGCACGAGGGTGTCGCCGTCGGTGGCGCCCAGCCAGGCCCGGATGTCGGCCGAGGCCGCGGTCGTCGGGTGGAACCGGCGGAGGTCCACGCCGTTGGGAATCACGTGCACCTTGCGCGGCGCGATGCCTCGTCGCACGATGTCCTCCCGGAACCCCTCCGTCACCGTGACAACGGCGTCGGCGGCCCGGTAGGCGGCGAGTTCGAGGCGTTCGAGAACGCCGAGGACCCGCCGGTCGGTGAGGACGCCGAGGTGCTCGAAGATGGCCGGCCACAGGTCGCGGACCTCCACAACCAGCCGGGCGCCGCGCAGCCTGGCGAGCAGCCAGGCCGAGCCGAGGGGAAAGAAGGTCGGCGAGGACACCACCACCACGTCGGCCGGGCCGGCGGGCCGGCCGCCGAGCAGGACGCTGGTGACCATGAACGACAGATGACCGAGGGTCTTGCGGGCGATCCCCTCGTTGGGAGTGGCATAGAGCCAGGTGCGTACGACGCGGTACCCGTCGACCCGCTCGGTCCGCAGCCAGGCGCCGCGATAGGCGGCAGGGATCTTGCCCGTCGGGTGGTTCGGCATGCCGGTGAGTACGGTGACGTCGAGCCCGTTCGCYGCCCACGCGCGTGCCGTCTCCGACAACCGGGACTGGGGAGCTCCGGTCTCCGGGGGGAAGTAGTGYGTCACCAGCAGGACGCGCGACCGGACAGGAGAGGGGAYCACCGACCTCGACCTCCAGTCGCCCTTTACATACTTCACCATGAGTAATGTATTGTATTCTGTGAGTGACTAAACGTAGGCGATGTCGCATCGCGTGTGTCGCGCTTCGTATCGATCTCATTGCCATCCGTCGTCGTTGTCGGCCGCCTGGCGGTCGCGGGGTACGAGCCGATCAGTGGCTTCGACCGGCATCCCCCAGTGGCCGGGTCCCGTCGGTCCGGTCTGTCCTGTCCGGGTTCGTCGGCCGGCGTTGCGACGGGATCGCCGCGACTCCGGACGCGGCCGGTGTGGGGGACGCGGCCGGCATGGGGGACGCGGCCGGCATGGGGGACGGGTGCGGGCGGGCGGGAACGGCGCGCGAGTGGCGGGCGGAGTCCCGTCCCGCCGCGACGCGCTGTGGAGCGTTCAGGTACCCGAGGAGCACCAGCCCGGCCGCCGTGTCGGCGAGCAGGCGAACGGGCAGTGGTCCGTCCGCGGCGAATCCCAAGGCGACGAGGACCGCCGTCAGGACGCCAACCAGCCCGGTCACCCGGGTGTGTGACCACCCGGCGGTGGTGAGTCGCTGGTAGGCATGGGTGCGGTGGGGCAGGTACCACTGTTCCTTCGCCCGCACCCGGCGTAGCAGAGTCCAGGCGGTGTCGGCCAGGTACAGCGCCGTCGGTGCCAAGGCGGTCTCCACCGGTATTCCCGCCAGGACCGCCCGCACCGCCAGGAGCGCGATCGCGGCTCCCAGCGAATAGCTGCCCACGTCCCCGAGGAAGATGCGGGCCCGAGGAAAGTTGAACGGGCCGAAACCGAGCGCTGCGGCCGCCGTGAGAGCACCGCCGGTCGTGATCGCGTCCACGTGTTGGACGGCTCCGAGCACCGTGAACGCCGCCCCGGCCAGGACCGCCGTCGTCACCGAGATGCCGTTGATGCCGTCCATGAAGTTGAAGACGTTGACGAACGCGGTGATCCAGACCGGTGCGATGATCGTGACGAGCAGGACGGTTGTGCCGCTCGGAACCGGGTCGTCGAGCACCGCCCCGCGCACCGCCGTCACCGCGACGACGGCCGCGGTGACGTGCAGGGCCAGCCGGCGCGGCGGAGCGATGCCGCTGAGGTCCTCGACGAGTCCGATCAGGCCGAACGGGGCGATGCCGATGGTCAACGACAGCAGGTCGCGGGCGTCGCCGGGCCCAGGGATGCACACCGCCAGGCCGATGCCCGCGAACAGCCCGAGGACGACTGCGATACCGCCGCCACGCGGGGTCGGGACCTGGTGCGAGGACCGCGCGGTGACCTCGTCGATCGCCGCCATCCGACGCATGCCGACGATGACGATCGGGGTCGCCGCGAGGGTGACGATGCACGCGGCGGCCGACGCTTCGAGCATGCCGTTCCTCCGGGTCTGACACTTCGAATGGGCGAGGCCGATGTTCATCGCTGAATGTAATGCATCAACTACACTGCGCAGCATGATGCGAGCGTGGGCGCCCCCGACGCCCTCACTTCCCCCGGTCGTACCGAAGACTCGGGCCGACACGCCGGTACGGGTCCGCGCGTGGGTGCGGGTCCACCTGCCGGCGCCGACCGTCGGCCGGCGCGGCGGCGCCCTGGTGGCGTGGTGAAGCAGGTGGCGTGGTGAAGCAGGTGGCGTGGTGAAGCAGGTGGTACAGGCGGCGTCCGGCGGGGCGGTGCGCGTCGTCGACGTTCCCGTGCCGGTCATCGGTCCGACCGAGGTGCTGGTGGMGACCGTTGCGACGATCGTGTCCGCCGGCACGGAACGTGCCGTTACCACGCTCGCCCGCTCCGGGCTGCTGACCAAGGCGCGGGCCCGCCCGGACCTTGTCCGCAAGGTCGCGGAGAAGGCGAGGACCGACGGTCTCATCCCGGCCGCGCGTTCGGTCCGGGACCGGCTCGGCGCCGACGTTCCCCTCGGCTACAGCGGATGTGGTCGCGTCGTCGAGGTGGGCTCCGCGGTTGACCGCATCCGCCCCGGTGACCTCGTCGCCACGGGTGGGGCCGGGCGCGCCAACCACGCCGAGTTCCAGGCCGTTCCCGGGTTGCTCTGCGCCCGGGTGCCGGGCGGGGTCGACCCGGGGGCGGCGGCGTTCGCCACGATCGGCTCTATCGCCCTGCACGGGCTGCGCCTGGCGGAGGTGGGCCCCGGGGCGAAGGTGGTGGTCGTCGGGCTGGGGCTGGTCGGTCAGCTCGCAGCCCGGCTCGGGCTCGCCAGCGGATGTGACGTCGCCGGCATCGACCTTGCCGATCTGCCGCTGGTCACCGCCGAGGCGAGCGGTGTCCGTGCGCTGCGGGAGTCCGGCGAGGCCACCACCGCCGCGGTCCGCGCATGGAGCCGGGGCCGTGGTGCCGACGCGGTCCTCATCTGCGCCGCTGGTCGCTCGGCGGAACCGGTCATGCGGGCCACCGCGCTGGCCCGGGACCGGGCGCAGTTGGTCGTGGTGGGTGACGTCGGACTGGGCCTGCTTCGCGCGCCGTTCTACGACAAGGAGCTGACGCTGCGCTTCGCCCGCTCCTACGGACCGGGCCGGTACGAGCGTGGCTACGAGGAGTGGGGGGTTGACTACCCGGCCGGGCAGGTCCGCTGGACCGAGGGACGCAACCAGGAGGCCGTGCTCGACCTGCTCGCGGCCGACCGGCTGCGAGTTGATGATCTTGTCACCCACGCCTTTCCGATCGACGCGGCGCCGCGGGCCTACGAGATCGTCGCCACCCGCAGCGAGCCGTACCTGGGGATCCGTTTCGACTACCCGGCGTCGGCTGCCTCCGAACGGGTCGGGTCCGAACGGGTCGGGTCCGAACGGGTCGGGTCCGAACGGGTCGGGTCCGCGGTGGCCGGGGCTGCACTGGCGCACAGCGCGGGCCCGACCCGGGACCGGTCGGTCAGCCCGCGGCCGCGGGTGCCCCGCCAGCGATCCGCCCCAGCGGGACGTCGGGGCAGCCGGGTCGGCTGGATCGGGGCCGGGACGTTCTCCGGATCGGTTCTGCTGCCCGCCTTCCGGGCGGCCGGGTTTGACCAGTTGGTCACGGTGGCCTCCGCCGGTGGCCGGTCGGCCAGGGCCTTCGCGGACCGGCACGGGTTCGCCGGGGCGGTGGCCGGCGCCGACGCCGTGCTGGACGACGACGACGTCGACGTGGTCGTCATCGCGACGCCGCATGCGACGCATGCCGACCTCGCCGCCCGGGCCCTGGAACGCGGTCGGCACGTATGGTGCGAGAAGCCGCTCGCGCTGAGCCTCGACGAGCTCAACCGGGTGGAGAAGGCGGCGGCGACCGGCGGCGGGGTGCTTGTCGTCGGATACAACCGGCGTTTTTCCCCGGCGGTCACCGCAGCTCGCGCGGCGCTGGCCGACCGGGATGGTCCTCTCACGTTGAGCTATCGGATCGCCGCCGGGCCGGTGCCGGCCGACCACTGGTACAACGACCGGGTCCAGGGTGGCCGGCTGCTCGGTGAGGTCTGCCATTTCGTCGACACCTGTGCCGCGCTCGCCGGCAGCGAGGTGGACACGGTGACGGCGCTCGCCGGGCGGGAGGCCGAGCTGTTGCTTGCTCCCGATGTGGCGGTCACGCTCCGGCATGCCGACGGTTCCCTGTCTGCCATCTCCTACAGTTCCGCCCGTCCCCGCGGAGTGCGTAAGGAGCACCTCGAGGCGCTGGCGGGCAGCCGGCACGTCCGCATCGACGACTACCGCGAACTGGTGATCGATGGACGTTCCACCTGGAAGGGGCCGCAGGACAAGGGGCATCACGCCGCCGCGGCGGCCTTCCTGCGGATGTGCCGCGGCAGCGACACCGGTGTCACCGCGGAGCTGCTCGCCTCGAGCCGGGCGACCCTCGCGGCCGCTGACGCGCTCGGTGCCGAGGTACCGCGAAGCCCGGCCCGGCTGGGTTCCTGAATAGCTGGGAACCCGGCYGAAGATTTTTTCGACGAAAGGATTCGACGTGCCTCGCGCGCTGATTACCGGGATTACCGGTCAGGACGGGTTGTATCTGGGYGAGTTGCTGACCGCGAAGGGTTATGAGGTGTTCGGGTTGGTGCGGGGGCAGTCGAACCCGAAGGTGGCGACGGTGGAGCGGCTGGTGCCGGGGGTGGTGTTGTTGGAGGGGGATCTGACGGATCTTCCGTCGTTGATCGGGGCGGTGGAGATCTCGCAGCCGGACGAGGTGTACAACCTGGGGGCGATCTCGTTCGTGGGGTTGTCGTGGAAGCAGGCGGAGCTGACCGGGGAGACGACGGGGATGGGGGTGCTGCGG